>DATDTY010000059.1 GCA_035290625.1 Candidatus Nanoarchaeia archaeon | reverse complement strand
TGAGGAAAAGCCTGAAATCTTTCCGTTTAGCTTTGAGTTCGTCCACCACCGCCTGGCTAAGATTTAGAGAGTTTCTTTCCTCAAGGAAGGCAAGTCCATCAAAAAGCTTGTGCCGCTGCGCCAGATCCATAAGACTCTTGTGCGTTTCTCTCTTTAAATACCCTCTCCCAGGCTGTCCAGTGGGGAGTGCTCCAAAGCCCCGTGTGTATGAAGAATGTGCCTGAAGAAGGCGATGGGGCTCACCTGTTAAGTAAAGTTTTCAAGTACCTCAGGGCTTTTTGCATGGGCTTATCAGGGGTGCCGCCGAGTTCGCAATACGTGAAAACTTTTTCCAGAAATCGACATTCGTCCCGGATGGAGCATCCCCTCGATGTCGATGCTAAACTCTCAGCTCTCTTGCTCACAAAAAGGCGGCACCCTTCCCCCCGCAAAAAGCGTTAACAACTTTACTTCACACCACCGCAAAGTATAATAAGCCCATCATCTCAGGTAAATGCTATGCATCTGGAAGCAGTCTCACTAAGCGCAGCACAATACATCTATGGGATTGAGCAGATGGCTATGTACATGATGCCAGAGCAGCAGCTCGAACTATTCAAAAAACAGACATCTCCTGACACGATGTACGTCCAGCTCGACCCTCAGGAAATAACTGAAGTGCGAAAGTATTTCTCCAATAAATTTGAAGAGTCAATCCACTAAGTAAACAACAACTTATTTAAAGCTGATGTAACCCTTTTTCATGCATGCTTACCATCACAATAACCCTGCCTGACTCCAGCACAAGGAAGGTTGCAAAAGGCGCCGCGCTCAAAGAGGTTGCCGCATCACTGAGCTCATCCCTGACAAAGGAAGCGATCGCAGCAGAGGTCAATGGGGCTCTTGTGGATATGCCTTCTGAGCTTCAGGAAGACTGCAGCCTGAGGATTCTTACATGGGAAGACAAGAAAGGCCAGGAGATCTTTCGCCATTCCTCTACGCATATCCTTGCGCAGGCTGTCACAAAGCTCTTCCCCAACGCCCTTCCAACAATAGGCCCTGTTGTCGATGAGGGATTTTATTATGATTTTGACGCAGAGCCCTTCTCCCAGGAGGACCTCCCCAAGATCGAGGCAGAGATGCAGAGGATCATCAAGGCAAATTATAAGGTTGAGCGCATTGAGCTTACAAAGGAAAAGGCAAAGGAGCTCTTCAGGCACAACCCCTATAAGCTTGAGCTTATCGAAGACCATTACAAAGAAGGATTGTCTGCCTATAAGCAGGGCAATTACATTGATTTCTGCAGAGGCCCCCATGTTCCTTCAACAGGCATGGTCAAGGCAATTAAGATTACAAAAACTGCCGGGGCCTATTGGAAGGGAGACCAGAAAAACAAGCAGCTCCAGAGGATCTATGGAATCAGCTTTCCAAGGAAAAAGCAGATGGAAGAGTATCTTTCAAGCCTTGAAGAGGCGAAGCAGCGTGACCATAAGAAGATAGCAAAGGAGCTTGAGCTCTATACCACATTCGAACTCGTTGGAAAAGGCCTGCCAATCTGGCTTCCAAAGGGAGAGACCATCAAGAGGGAGATTGAGAATTTTGCAATCGAGACTGAATCAAAAGCAGGCTATCTCCGTGTTGCTACCCCTCATCTCGCAAAGAAGGAGCTTTACCTGAAGTCAGGCCATATCCCTCATTTTCAGGAGAACATGTATCCTGAGATGAAGCTGGATGACGGAACGTATTTTTTGAAAGCCATGAATTGCCCGCATCACCATCTGGTATTCGGCTACAAGACACGGAGCTATAGGGATCTTCCATTGAGGATTGCAGAATACGGAACCTGCTACAGGAACGAGCTTTCAGGCACATTGTCAGGACTGCTCCGTGTCAGGATGCTCTCCATGAATGATGCGCATATCTACTGCACAAAGGAGCAGATCGAAGCAGAGTTCGAGAATGTGATACGGATGATTACATCCTATTACGCAGTCTTTGGCCTCACAGATTATTATTTCAGGCTCTCGTTAGGCAACCCGGAAAACAAGGAGAAGTATATCGATGGGCAGGAAAACTGGAAGATGGCAGAGTCAATACTCAGGAATGTTCTGAAAAAGAACAGCTGCAATTTCACCGAAGCAGCAGATGAGGCGGCATTCTATGGGCCTAAGGTGGATATCCAGTACAAGACAGTAACCGGAAGAGAGGAAACCCTCTCTACAATCCAGCTCGACTTCGCAGCAAAGGAGAAATTTGGCTTGGGGTATATGGATAAGGATGGCAGGGAAAACAAGGAAGTCTATGTGATCCACAGGGCTCCGCTCTCAACCCATGAGCGCTTCATGGCATTCATCATTGAGCACTTCGCAGGAAAGTTCCCGCTCTGGCTTGCTCCAGTGCAGGTGAAGATCGTTACCGTGACAGAAAAAGTTGTTCCCTTTGCGGAAGAGGTAAAGAAGAAATGCGAAGAGAAGAACATCAGGGTAGACCTTGACTCAAGGGACGAGTCAGTAGGCTATAAAATCAGGGAGGCCCAAGCCCAGAAAATCCCGCTTATGCTCACTATAGGAGAGAAAGAGGTCGAGTCAAACTCAGTAGCTGTCCGAACACTGAACGGAAAGGTCAAGTTTGGGGTCAAGGTTGAGAACTTCTTAACTCAGGTAAAAAAGAACATTGAAGAGAGAAAGATCGCTGTTCCGTTTTCTTAAGGCGCCATGTTTTATCCAATCAGCATCATATTGTCCTACTCTACAGTGGTTAACTAAGAAAGATTTATAAAGAAACAGGCAACTTCTTTCCTATTATGGCGGACGACTTGGAGCAATTGCTCGTGCTCAGCAATGTTGCGCAGATTGGAAAAGTCTTTCCTGAGACAAAGCACAACACAAAACTCGCGAAAGCCATAACCCGAGATACCGCATTTGAAGAGTTTCAGAAGGCTGTCAGCCTCATGGATTTCTACGCTGTGCTCAAGGGAGAGGTGCTGGGCAAGCCTGTCCTGTGGATGGAAGACCAGCAAAATAATGATGTATAATATGTTCCTAAAACCTTAGCCTTTGAGTTTTATCAGCAACGCCCTCCTTTACCCAATGCTCTCGCCGATGTTCCCTCTACTTTAAGGCACAGGCTCGATACTGCGAATATAGCTACTCTCCAACATGTTCAAAAAGACAGTGCTTACCCTGATCTTATCGAAAACGTCAGCATAGCAAAGTTATTTTCAACTCTTTATCCAAATACAAGCATGGAAAAGGACGGGTCTGAGGTCAGCATCTGCCGCGGCAAAGAACTCCAAGTGAAGGTACGCGAAAGAACAATCACCACCCTATATGCCTATACAGATACCAGCTATCCCGGAAACGAGGAAGGAACGCGCAGGCTTTGCGGCATCACTGTCACCAAAACAGATAAGGGTTTTCAAAAAAAGGCCAGGCTGGGCATAAACGAAGTGCACGTACAGTTTAACGATGAGGGGGTCATTCTTCTTCCTGACGAAGAGTCACTATTCGTGCTCCAGCAGTACGACCCTGCCCTCACTCTCAACCACCGCCTCGATTACGCTGCCACGCTCCAGGCCATCGTAGCAGACGAAGCCCCCTCACGCTTCTCGCCGGTGTTTTTGAAGCGTTAGTGGATATAAGAATCACTTCTTCATATAAATCGTCCTTGTCGGGAATCGTATCTTCTCCTGAGACCTCAACAATCCATAAAAACCGGCTCAGTAGAAAGTCCGGCATCAATTCTGCGAGCTTCCTTACCCAGATAAGCAGTGCTGACGGAGGGTTGCCCCAATCAAAACGCCATCGGGCGTTTTGGTGTTCCAAAAGAGCGTAGCTCTTTTTAGCACCTTCGGGGGTGTCAGCATACGCGAATACAAGCGCAAGCGAGCCTGATGCCGACTGACTTTCTACTGAGCCATAAAAACCGCAAACTTTATATATAAGTTATCACTATACTGATAACTATGATAGAAGCAATAAATCCCTACACGGCAAAGATTATCATCACCGCAAAAGACAACGATTCCATTAGGGCAATCTCCAAAAGGATCAATGCATCCTATGCCTGGACCCATCAATGGGTGGAAAAGTTGGTTGGATTAGGGATAATAGCGAGGAGAGGCCAGAAGATAAAGATAAACAAAAAGAACATCATCTACAAAGAATTCACAAGATTCATAAAAAAGGCATTAGAAGAATCTTTAAGCTTGGCAGATGCCTATTCCTTGCCGAATTTGGCAGGATTGGAGTATGCCTACACAGAAACTGACGCGGTTTTCATCTGGACCAAAGGAGGGTATAATATTGGAAGGGATAAGACAGCCTATCCGATATTTATAGAGGTCGTAAAAGAAGACATCAGCAAGTGGGCCGATTTTTTTGATGGAATTTCAATAAAATGCACAGCAAGGATTGAAAGAAAGAAGGGAATCTATTTTATCTTAATAGCAAAAAAAGCGATTGAAAAAGAAGAGGTTAATGGAGTATCTGTCATACCGTTAAATAGGACAGTAGAATACGCAAAAAAATACATCTATAATTTTGAGCCCGCATTGGAGATGCTGGATAGCATGTATAAGCTGGATACGGGGATTAAATACGCAGAGAAAGGTGTTCGGTGATGCTAAAAGAGTTTATAGATAGAGAGAACGAGATATTCAATACGCTCGATAGGGTAAGGGAGGAGGAGATCGAATTTATCCTTATTGGAGGGTATGCAGTATCCGCATTTAAGCACAGATTCTCAGTTGACGCTGACCTTGTTATCGAAGAGAAAGAGCTAGGCAGAATTGCCGGGATTTTAGAGAAAAACAAGTTCAAAACAAGCAAATCAACAGAACTCCAGAATGTATATAACGGAAAATTCAGGGTATTTGTTAAGAAAGCAGATCTGCCTGTAAGCATCGATCTGTTGATAAATTCCGTATCATGCAGGCAGACAAATGCTTCGTGGAGCTTCGACACGTTCAACAATAACTCTGTTGAAAAAGAAATAAAAGGCATAGAACAGAGCATTACTGCAAAAATCCCCGTAAAAGAATTATTGATTGCAACAAAGATCCATTCATGCAGATTGACCGACATCAGAGATGCCGTGGCGCTATGTGATCGTGTAGAGGCTGGCAGGGTGATAACATTTGCAAAGAGGGGAGAGCCAAATAAGCTTAAGGAAAATATAGCCAAATTCATAAAAACACTTGATGACAAGAATTTCATTGACGCATTCAAAGGAGTCTTTTCTTTGGAAAAATTTGATAAAAACAATATCAAACACGCAGAAGAGATAATGCATAAATTAGAACGAGCGATAAAGGAGGAGTAGCCTCACTTCTTCATGTAAATCGTCCTTGTCGGGAACGGTATTCCAATCTTCGCCCTGTTCAAAGCAAGGTAGATGTCCTCAGTCGCTTTCAGCTTTGTATGCCACCGTTCATTGTAATCCTTGACCCACATGGTAGCCCTGAAGTTCAGGCTGAAATCCCCCATCTCGAGAAACTCAACTGAAGGGGCAGGATCTGCAAGCACAGTCGGAATCTTCTTGACAACACCCAAAACAACCTTCTTGACCTTTTCTGGATCAGACCCGTATTCAACCCCGAATTTCACGATGGCCCTGATTGAAGGGTCGGGCAGGATCATGTTCTTGATCTTTGAATCTGCAAGCTTTCCGTTTGGAATAATCACAACCTCATTGTCCCAGGTCCTGATTTTGGTGCTCCTCAACCCAACGTCAATGATTTTGCCGCTTGTCGTCTCATCAATCTCTATCACATCCCCCACCTTGACGCTTTTGTCAATGATGAGGGATATCCCTCCAAAGATGTTTCCCAAGGAGTTCTGCAGCGCAAAGGCAATTGCTATGCCTCCAATGCCCAATCCCGTAAGCAGCGGCCCGATCTCAACGCCCCAGTAGGCCAGCACTGTCAAAAATGCGATGATGCTGATGAAAATCCTGGAAAACCTGTGGAAAATCTTGAACAGCTCGTCATCGACAACATTCTTTGTCCTTGCCGCAATCCTTTGCCCCCATACATCGATCAGCGCATCAAGGATCCTGATGCTGATAAAGAACAGCAGCAGGATCAAGGCGCTATGGAGGGCGCTGATGATAATCTCAAAATATCTTTCATGAATCGGCAAAGGCTGCAGGCCAAGGAAAAGGCCGTAGAGAAGAATCAGCAAGGTCATCGGTCCTTTCGTCCTGTCGATGAGCAGGTCATCAAGCTTTGTTGTCGTCTTTGCAGCAAGCCTGGAAATGACTCTCTCAATGACAAAATGGACAATCTTTGCTCCGATGAAGAATCCAAGAAAGATGGCAAGAGCAGTAACATAAGGGTTCTGAAGAATCTCGGTCAATGCAGCCATTGTTATATATTCTCTCTGACGACTATTGAGCAGCCTGGAGGAATCTTGTTGGTAATCCTTTTCATTGCAGTCCGGCAGTTCCCGATATGCTCTTTCACGGTGTGAATCTCTGCAATGACCTGGCCTTTCCGTATCTGGGCAGCTGAGCCGATCGGCTTTCCGAAGCTGTGCGCCATTCCTGTTGAAAATCGGTCTGCTCCTGCTCCTGCTGCCAATGGATTTTCCCTCAGGATATGGTGCGGAAACACCCGGATCCGCAATATATAGTTACTGGGGCCTACAACCTTCTCCAGCAGCCTGTTGGAGCTCTGCCTTGCAGCCTCTATTGAATTATCCCGTATCTGCAGTTCTGACTTGGAGCGCAGCTCAAGGACATAAGGAAATTTCTTGCTTGCAGCGCCCATCACATACCGTACTATCTTCCTGTGCGGGTTTGCCCTGATATAGCCTTTCTCCCGGTATTTGGAAACCCTTGTATAGGGCCTTTCAATCCTTCTGTAGGAAACTGCCTTTCTCAGCCGTGCCATGGTAAGAGGAGATAAGCTACTGTTTTTAAACGTTTCTTTGTGTTTATGTTCTATCTTGTATATATCTATTTATATTATTTTCTATAATCATAGAAAGATTTAAATAGTCTAAATATATGCCATTGAACTATGAAAAGGATAGAAGAAGTATGGAGGGAAATCCTCTACCAAAGCATGGAGCAGAAGAGAACAAGCTTGACGCAGAGAGCGATAGCAGAAAAGCTGGGGGTTTCCCTCTCTCTTGTCAATCATAGCCTGATAAGCCTCAGAAGGATGAATGCAATAAGGGTAAACCCAAGGAACTTCAGGGTTGTAAACCCCAAAAAGCTGCTGTACTATTGGGCATGCATCCGGAATATAAAGAAAGACTTGCTCTATGAAGCAAGAATTGATGAGAGCATCCCTTCTATAGAGAAAAATATGCCTGATGGCGTCGTATATGCAGCATACACAGCGTATAAGTTTATGTTTAAAGAGATCCCATCAGATTACTCAGTAGCATATGTGTACTCCGACGACGTATCAGAAGTGAAAAAGAGGTTTCCTGGAAAAGGGAACGTTCCAAATCTCCGGGTATTGAAGCCGGATTCGAATATGGGCAAGTATGGAAAAAACTCAACCCTTGCCCAGATATTTGTAGACCTCTGGAATATGGATGAATGGTATGCAGCAGAATTCCTGAAAGCACTGGAGAAGAGGATGAGCGGTTAACATGGAGTATTGGAATACCTTAATAACAGAAAAAAGCTGGAATGTATTAAAAGAGCTTAATAAAAAAATAAAGTTTACCCTCATTGGAGGGTGGGCTGCTTATCTATGGAGCCATTCGCATAAATCAAAAGATATAGACATTGTAGTTGAGTTTGGAGAGTTGGAAAAGATAAAAAAAGCATACAAGCTAAAAAAGAACGATAATTTAAGAAAATATGAGATTACCATTGATGAAATAGATGTTGATATCTATGTTCCGTATTATTCGCGGCTTGCGGTCCCTGCAGAGGACATTAGGAAGTATGCGGAAAAAATTGAGAATTTTAATGTTGTAAAGCCCGAGATATTGCTGATATTAAAGCAGGCAGCCGAATACGACAGGCAGGAGAGTGAAAAAGGCCTAAAAGACAGGATCGATATTATGGGTATACTGCT
>DATDTY010000058.1 GCA_035290625.1 Candidatus Nanoarchaeia archaeon | reverse complement strand
CAATAATGGCTTCTTTCTTTGATTCCGTCCTTAAACAATAATGACCTTGCTGCATGGAAGAACGCATTATATAAGGATAATGCTGCTATGTGCTTCTTTTTCAGATCTAATAATTCCTCTGCTTCTTTAAGGAAGAACTCTGCCTGTTTCAAATCCTTCTTAGCCAGGTCCAATTGAGGGGAGGTCTTTCTTAAGAGGCCTTTCTGAAAGCATTCTTTCTCATTGATCAAATAAGTCACCGATTGATGTTAACAATAATCTTGTATAAAACTCAGGGTCGTCCTTCTTTAAGGAGATTATCTTTTGGCTCGTCAGGAACACAGGATTTACTCTCGTGTTTAATCGCTTTTCCAATTCCCGTATAAGGGGCCGTAACTCAAGCTCTTTCCGACTTGTCTGAATCCAGATATCCAGATCGCTGTCCTTGTCATTCGTGCCGCTTGCAAAACTTCCGTAAATCCCGATTTTCCCGAATTTCCTCAGCTTGCGGTACGCAGGCGCATTGAGGATATCATTGAAATTGATTATGCGTTTTATCTCTTTTAGTATGGGATGGTGTTTGTTTAAGCTGAGGAGTATCCTGTTCTTCTGCTTTGTTTCAGATGCTAATCCGGTTTTTTTTAAGAAAGCGGCAAGCTTATGAACAGTTCCCGGAGAGATCCCCAGATTATCTGCAATATCCCGTATGTGAAGCTGCTCTTTGTCTATTAACTTGAGTATCCTGATATTCGTGCTTGTAAGCAAGGGGAATATGTTCATTTTAATAGAACGAAGTGTTCATTATTTATAAACATTTCTGTTTATTGTTATCTCAGTATCCGGGCAACCCCTTTATCAGCATCAACCTCAACAAGATCGCCGTCCTTAAAAACTTTTGTCGCTATCTTTGTTCCAATGATAGTTGGAATCTTAAACTCACGAGCCACAATCGTCGCATGGCAGGTAATGCCACCCTCATCAGTAACAATCGCTGCTGCTTTTTCCATAGCAGAAATGAAGTGCGGAAAGGTCATGACAGCAATCAAGATATCACCTAACCTGAAATGCTTGAGGTCTTCCGTTGTAAAGACGATTTTTACTTTCCCGCTTGCCTTTCCTGAAAACGCAACGCTGCCCTTGACAGAATCTGATACAGGTACTTGCTTGACCAAGCTCCGCAACGCCTCTATCTGCTTCTCATCAACAAGAACGATATAGTCCCCATTGAAGAGCATTGTAGCAAAGGCTTTTTTCCGCTTATGAATGGTTTGCAGGGATACCGGCATTCGTCCCGTCTTTGCCGTGTCTACAGCTTCTGAGAACGTAAGATAGATTACATCCTCTTTCTTTAATCCAGCTCGTTTAGAAATTTCATAGAACAAGCCTCTTGCCAAGTAACCTGCTCGGTACACCACATCAGTCCTCCAGGTGCGCAAATAAGCAAATTCTCTGGCAAGACAGATATACTTTGAGAGCAAAGATCCAGGAGCAATTTCCAGTCTTTTCTCCAAGTCTTTGGCAGAGGTAAGGATCTGCCTCCTAAGCATGTTCAGAGCCTCGATCTCCTTCCGAGGGTCTTTGTGGCAACCACTTTGTACCCGCCCCAAGACATCTTCCGTTCTCCAGAAGTTCTCAAAAAAGTACCACCGTGCTCCTATCCAGGCGTACTTCTGAAGATGGGATGCAATAAGGCGGTCTCGATTTCCCTTGGCTCCAACAATCCGATAAAAATCCAGTTCTTCCTGTACATGGATGTTTTCTTTTTCAGGATATACTAAGACTGAAAGCCTGGATTGCTTTTCATCGTCCGACCCAGGCAGCAGATCAAGGATCAGCCTTGAGATTACGCCATCAGAAACAAAAACAGGAAATAGGAATGCATGGCTGGAAAGGGCCATCGTGAAATACGTTTCTGTAAGGCTAAGAAGCTCAGCTTTCGTTTTTCTGCTGTAATCAATCCCTTCAAGGCTATGGCTGAAGTCATCAAATGCCTGGACAGCGCGAATCAGCTTGTCGCGAAAGCTAGAAAGAAGAGTTATCCCTCCTTTCACAAAGACGGAGCGCAGCTTTTCAACTTCAGCCTCGCTAAAGATCATATCCCCATCACTGAACCAGAGGACAGAGTTGGCTCTCCAGGGGATCCCTGTCAAAGTTTCGAATTGAGCATAGGCATTGTCAGTGATAGACCTGAACAGAAGCGCCTCCCTCCGGTTCGCCATGAGTTTCCAGTCGATCTTTTTGAGTTCCTTGACGTTAAAAGATGGCATGATATTCCTCCCTAATCATGAGCCATATAAAAAGCTTTATTGGGATACTATTCATGAGCGGCGAGTCCTCAAATATACCCAATCAGCCTGCGACCGAAACATTTTTATATATATGTATATATATATGTATACTATGGCCAAAACGATCATGATCGCAAATAAAGTCTATGAAGAATTGAAGGAGATGAAGGAAGATAAGAGCTTCAGCGAGGCCATTCGGGCGCTTATGGAGAGAAAGAGTTCTAAGACTGGAAGCAGCTTGAGGGCATGCTTAGGAAGGCTGGAAAGGACAGACGCAGAGTACGAAAGCTCTAGGAAAAGTCTGAGAAAGGAGTATGCCAAATGGAACAAAAGGTATGCATAGATTCTGATATTGCCATTGAGATACTGAAAGGGACTAAAAAAGGAGCTGCCTTCCTTGATACCTGCCAGGATAAGGTGATGTGCATCACCTCCATCAGCATCTTTGAATTATATTTAAGGGAGAAAAACCTCGATGCCATTGATCAGTTCGCTTCCCGCACAGAGATTCTTAGCCTGTCCGAAGACTGCGCCAGAAAAGCTGCAGAGGTCTTCAAACAGCTGAAATCCTCAGGAAGGCTGATAGGTATACGCGACATTTTTATCGCAGCAACGGCTATTGTTAATCAATGCCCTTTAGCAACACTCAATATCAAAGATTTCGACCGCATAAAGGAGCTGCGCCTGCATCCACTGAAGTGAGAGCAAAGATTATCTGCCCAGTTTCCTGACAATGCCTTTATTTGCATCCACCTCAACATAATCCCCATCCTTCAAAACCTTTGTCGCTATTTTTGTTCCAATGATAGTTGGAATCTTAAACTCACGAGCCACAATCGCCGCATGGCAGGTAATGCCACCCTCATCAGTAACAATCGCTGCTGCTTTTTTAACATAAGCGGTTGCCTCTGGAGTTGTCATGCCGGAAACAATAACCTCTCCAGGCAGTATCTGATGGAAAATATAAGCATTGCCTAATCGTACGATTCCTTTAACTCTACCGGGAAAAGCCGTCTGTCCATGCACCTCAGTTTTAGTGCTTTCAGCAGTCCTGGTATGACGGAATGTAGATATTTTTACGGTATCATTAATAACCAGGTATGAATATCCTTGAAGCCTCTCCTGAAGCTTTCGCTTAGGAGGGGTATTGCCTGAAGCGATCTCATCAAGCGTCTGCTGAACAAATTCATAGTACGTTAAGCCCACCCGCCTAGCTGCTTCTTTAACCATCGGCTCTAAGAAAGTAAAAATTCGTGCATACCACGTAACGCGCTCGTCCCGGAGCCAGACATCGTACGCTAATACCCGTGCAACATCCTGAACCTTCTGGCTTTGATTCTGCAATAATTGGCCCATTGCAGCTGTCTGCTTTGCTTCTGCCTCCCGTCTGGCTTGCAGCTGGCTAGCCGGGTTCTGCCCAGCAACATGGCGCAGCTCTGCCTCGATATCCGCAACACTATAACGTTCAATCCGCAGCATATAGGACGCAAGATAATCAAACTGCTTTGCAATGCTTCTTGCCTCGCCAGCGATTCTCTTTTTGTTTAGAGTTTTATCTCTTGTCAGACGCTGGCTAGCCTGTAAAATGCTAAGACGATAGCGATCTCTGGTGGTCAGCCTGTCAGGCCGGGTTGCCTGCCAGAAAAATCGTTCCCGCTCTGGCTGTGGCTTGCTTTTCAGAAGCCCATGCAAGAGATCTGTGCCTGCCTCCTCCACCCAAAGAGGGTAATAAACCGAAGTAAAAAGAGGAACAAAGCGCTTGAGAAAGGACGTTAAGCGAGAGCGCAAGGCGGAGTCAGATGCCTTTGGCCAGTCATACCTGGCAAAGCTGCGAGCCAATCGAATAAGAGAAGCTGCATCTCTCTCAAACTGTTTCAGGATCGCCAACACCTGATGCGGCTTTTGCGCTAGCTGATTTCTCAGAACGCCAAGCAAATGCTGGTATTCGCCAGAATCAAAATAGGTTGATCGCACGTCGCGCTTATAGTAATGCATCGCCGACAAACCAAGGACCTCAGGCTGGAGCTGCAGCGTGCGCCAGGCCAGATCACTAATAAGCACAGGATGCTGGCCTCTGGAAAAGAATTTCTGCCAGCGGACTTTTTTGGGTGCTGTCATGATCTTGCCGCTCTTTGCAGATATAAGTTAAATATAGTTGAGTTCTCGCTAAATTGATTTTGCATTTTTCCATAAGACTTCAAAAAATTCTTTAAATGAATTTGTGATAATCTCATCTTCAATCATGACAGCTAACAACCTTTCTTTTATCCATAAAACAATAGCAACTTTATTCCCATAGCAATAGGTCGTAGTAGGGCTGGTTTTTTCCATATATTTTACTTGAGAATATTTCCACTTACTCGCCTCCATGCCTCTTTTTCTTCCTAATTCATCATTGTTATATATTACTTTCCAATGTATCTTTCTTTTTATCCGCTCTTTATGAAATCTTGATAGTTCATAAGGGAGTATATCCGGGGAAATTCCAGTAGAACCAAAACATAAAAATTCTTTTCCAACTTTTAATACATCATTAAATAAAGTTTTAACTCCTTCTTTTCCCTCATAAATTTCAACTTTTGTTTTTTTATCTAAATCTTTATGTTTTAGAGATAGCAATTCTGGTAGAGCTTCCTGAACGAGTTTTTCTTTTTCCCATTCTTTGTTTCTCAAAACTTCTATCAAACTGCTTGGTTCAAGAGCAGAGAAATATTTTTTATTGGATTTAATCACATAACTTACAACACCCTTATCTAATAACTTTTCTAAGATATCATAAACGAGTGTTCTTGGAGTATCTGTCTTTTGAGCTATTTTGGAAGCCAGAGCTTCGCCCAATTCTAGTAAAACTATATAAACTCTTATTTCTCTATCACTTAATCCAAATTTTCTGAGTGCTTTCTCTTTCATGAGTATCAGTATTAATAACTACTATTTAATTTTTACTGTTGTAGTAAATAGATTTACAACATAATCTTATATAGAAATGACTACTACAGAGTTGTTATGACAATAGATAGAGCCATAATAACCAAAGTAGCACCTTTTAGGGGTGTTGAAAAATATAGTTTCGTTGTAGAATATCCCCCACCAATTATCAGACCAACTGTTGAAGCAAATGATGTCCTGAGAAAACCATCTATTGGATTGTATGTCCATATACCCGATTGCCCTTATATTTGTGACTTTTGCTCTTTCTACAAACTGAAACGATTAAGTGAGAATGAACGAGATAGATATGTTAATGCCGTTCAGAAAGAATTAGGTATATATTTAGAAAGAAGTGATTTAGGAGATAGAACAGTAAGCAGTTTGTTCTTTGGAGGCGGAACCCCAACCCGACTAAGCACAAGACAGTTTTCTCAACTACTCGGTTATATTCGACATAAATTATTATTTAATGAAGATGCAGAGATTACCTCAGAATCAACGCCAGACACCTTAAATGATGCAATACTATTAACAATGATTCAAGGTGGTATAAATCGTCTTAGTATAGGCGTTCAAGATTTTCACGATGAAGTATTGGCTGCAAGACACAGAGGACATACAGGACAAGAGGCCATTGATTCTTATCATAGGGCAAGGAAACATGGTTTTGAAAGAATTAACATCGATTTAATGTACCGATTACCAAAACAAACACTAGGATTATGGGATGAAACTCTATGTATAATCGGAGATTTAAAACCGGATTATGTTACTTTATATCATTTAAGAAAAGAAAGAAGAACAACTCTTAGCAAAAGAAATGAGTCTCTCTTTCCATCAAAAGAAGAGGCAATGGAAATGTATATTCGAGCATTAGAATTTTTAATTGATACAGGATACATCCAAATTTCCCCAAATCAATTTGCATTGCCGCAAAAGGAATTTAGACAGCAAGAACAAAAATGGCATTTTGGTTCTGAGTTAATTGGATTGGGAGCTTCTGCATATTCTTGGTTTAATGGTTTTACTTATAGGAATGTTGGAAGATTTGGAGAAAATATGAGAAAAAGTCTTGAAGATTATATATCAAGAATTGAATCAGGGAGTTTAGCTGTTGAATCTGGAGAGCGATTGACAGCAGAAGAGCAAATGATAAGATTTGCTGTTTTTGGAATTAAAACAAGTGGCATAAATAAACCATCAGGAGGGATAGATAAAAAATTATTTTTTGACAGATTTGGTGTTCCGATAGATATTCCGCTTGGAGATAAAATTGAAGATTTAAAAAATAAAGGACTATTAGAAAAAGATGAAGATGTAATTCGGTTAAGCTTAGGCGGATTAATAATCGCCGAAGAGATTGCAGCAATGTTTTATTCCAGTAAGGTTAATAGGAGATTAGAAGAGTTAGGCAACAAATTTGGGAGAGATGGATTATAGATTACTTTAATGTCCATTCCATCTGCGGCGTAGCCCAATGCCTGAGCCTCATTTAATCTTCCTCACCACTCCTTTATTTGCATCCACCTCAACGAAGTCGCCATTCTTAAAGACCTTAGTAGCTATCTTAGTTCCAACAATACAGGGTATTTTTTCCTCTCTGGCGATGATAGCTGCATGGCTCACAACCCCTCCGTAATCTGTGACGATGCCTACTGATTTTAGGAGGTAGGGAACAAAATCAGGACTTGTGCTTAACGTAACAAGGATTTCCCCCTTCTTCAACAAATGAAGATCCTTTTTTCTCAGTATTATCCTGGCAGGCCCGGAAACGTTTCCCTTGAATGCCACTATGCCTTTCAGTTCTCGTAGATGGGTATAATCAGCATCCTCAATATAGTGTATAAGGGTAGACTGTATCTTTGATCTAGGTATCCTTGTTGCCTTTAGATCCTGCATGAATATAAGATATTCTTCTCTTCGTTCCTTTAACTCCTTCTCATCAGGAAGTTCTTTCTTGTCGAGATAGAGTTGGATCTCTCTTCCATTCAGTTCAGATAAGTCAATCTTTTGATGCCGTAAGAAGCGCTCCAATATCAACACATTACAGATTTCATTTCTTACTTTTGCAACAAGGGCATAGTTTCTGCCAGATATTTCTTTGACTCTTTTTCTCTCTGTAGCGTAGGTGAAATAGATGCAGAACATATTGTAGGCCCAGAGTTCTTCACATAAAGAGATGACTTTCTGAAACTTTCCTTGAGTCAGTGCCTTTTTTTGAAGTGCCTTCTTCAGTTTCTCGTATAAGGAGAGCGCCTTCTTAAACTGTCCAATAACGAATTCTTCAGATTGATGTTCAATAAAATCAATTATTGCATTTAATTCCGACTTCTTCCGAATCATCCGAAGAACTCCTTTCTTGCTGTGGAACAAGACACTATAGAAAGCAATGCCATATTTCTTCTGCATAGAAGTGTAAGCTTTGATAATCTCTGTCGTTGTGAAGAAAGAAAGTTCTCTTGCAGCTCCCTCATACCAGTCATTATTCATCGTACTTTCCTCACAATCCCCTTATCAGCATCCACCTCAACATAATCCCCATCCTTCAAAACCCTTGTCGCTATCCTTGTCCCTACAATGCACGGCTTCTTCATCTCCCTGCTTACGATTGCTGCATGGCTTGTATAGCCCCCTTCGTCTGTTACAATAGCAGCTGCTTTCCTCATCGCAACGACGAATTCTGGGCTTGTCATTGATGCGACAAGGACATCCCCCTCCCTAAGCTTGCCAAAATGCCGTGCTCCTGTCAGTATGCATACATGGCCTCTTGCTTTTCCTTTGCTTACGCCATGGCCCGAGAATTCCTTGATGCTTGTATCGATTTTTAGAGAAGTATAAGGTTTCATAAATGCAAGCGCCTTCTCCCCATAGAGATAGGTTACAGCATTCTTCTTTTCAGAATAATAAGAGGCATAGCCTCTCTTCCTTTGGGCCATGTGTTGTGCCTTTTCATGATGCGCTGCCAGATTGAACAGCTCTCCGGGATTATAGAACAGGACATCTCTTTCAGGAACCTTGTTTCTCCGGCAAACCTCGAAAGCGAAGAGGGTTATGATGTGGAGCGCCATAAAGATGTATTTTTTCCTGAGATCCTGCCACCATATCGTAAAGCTGAGGTTTGATCCGATAGTCTGGACATCTTTTGCGATATGCTGCTTCCTGATCGCGTCCTGCTTCTTTCTTTTAACCGATTGTGTATAATGGAGTATCTCAGATACCTTCTTCTTTGCTTCCGCAGAAGATACTTCGTCCAGCCGCTTCCTGAAATCCTTTTCGGGCGTTACCAGAACACCTCCATAGCTGTTTTTTATCCAGAAATAACTCTGCTGGTGGCCCTTGATGTATTTTGATTTGTTCTTCTTGAGCTTTATCCTCAACAAGTCCAGCTCTTCTCTTTGGTAGAAGGAGAGCTCTTCAGGGGTTGACAGTATCTCCAGAATCTCGTTAAAGGCATCCGGATACGCTTCCTTGATTTTGTTATGCAGGATCCTCTCCCCTCCCCAGTTTGCAATCTCTGGGACAAATCCGTATGACCAGAATTTATCGTAGATGGCGTTGAAAGCCTGAAGTTCTTTGGTTAGCCCTTCATCTGCAAGGCACTTCAGAAACCCGGGGGTAGTCCTCTTCAGGAGCTTCTCGATTCTGCTGCAATAATGAATCCACTCATGGTAGAGTTCTTTCTTCTTCTTTTCTTCAAGGATAAGCTCACGAAACATCCTTTCTCCTACAGAGTACAGATCTTCATAATCCAGGATAATCAGGATTTTATCGTTCGATATGAAATCAAGAGTATCCGGCCAGCTGTACGGAAATTCCTTCTGGAACAACACCATGTGATCCATAAAGGAGTCGGTATACAGGATTTTGCCGTCAATCGGCCCCCATTTGAAAAGCCTTCTTTTTGGATCAATCATTTTAGTTTCCGCACCACTCCTTTCTCTGCCTCACATCCACACCTCTTTGAAGCTGAATTCTGCCTTCTCCTTGGATAGTACTGTTGTTGCCTCCTTTACTCCATCTTGGGGGATAAGAAAAGATCTTGGAGTAATCTTGCTTCCTCCGTAGCGCTCCACAATCCCGGCTTGGTTATATCCTTTTCTCCCAAAAAGCCTGCGGATAACCCGGTTTCTTCTGGAAAGAGGAGTAAGAGCAGAAAAGGAAAATAAGTAGTATTTCATAAGGTGCGGCGCAGCAGTAGAAGAGTAGAGCTGGACGCCTTCCTTCTCAGCGCTTTGCTTCAGGTCCCATTCCTCCAATGAGCCAACCATGGGCTGGATCTCGTTGGTGATTCCCTTTAACTTCCATTTGCCCCACTCTTGGGAAGCATAGAACTTGGCGAGAGCCCTGCTGACAAGCTTTTTTGTTTCAGCCTCATTGCCGCAGTCAAAAAAGAGATCAATATCGCTTCCCTCATCAAACTCATTCCTTGCCACAGATCCATAGAGGATAATCCTGCGGATACCTTTTTGGTAAGGCTCCCGGAAAACAAAGCTTAGGAAGGAAAATGCAACAGCTATGAGCTCGGTTTTCTTAATCAAGGCTCTCACCTAATTCATGAAGTTTCTTCTCAATCTCCTTTTTGAGGCTAAAGAAGGCAGTGATAACAGACTCTATCTGGCTCTTTGTGCACTTCCCATAGACTAAGGCATCTCGGTTTTCCTCTACAGAATAAAGAAGGTTATAGATATCCTCCTTTCCTGCAAAATGAACAGGCAGCTTTCTTTCTATGAGGGGGTCAATCTTCTGATCTTGCCGGGGCCTCTTGAACCAGCTGTGCTTGACAACCTTCCCTGTAGAGATAAGGTCTGACTTATGAAGGAAAAGCTCAAGGAGCTCTACGCCGCAGGCAGACGCATGAAAACCCAGAGTGATTGGGCGTTTTTCTATCCCATAATCAATTGCATCATTGATCTCCTCAACATGTTCCCGAATCTTGCGCTTATGGTCTGCGATCGTGGTCATCTTGGTATAGAAATTACCTTCTATTTTTAAAGTTTATGGTATATTTTAATCCTATTGATAGGTATATTTTATACCCAAGGGGCCTTCCCCCACATAACGGTTCCTAGAATTTTACTTAAAGTTCATATATTTCAGAAATATATGAAGTACATTTCATATATAAGAAAATACGGCAGGATACTGCCCCAGTTAGAGTCTCCTCACTATGCCCTTATTGGCGTCTACTTCGATAAGGTCGCCGTCCTTAAAGATATGTGTTGCGTGCTTGGTTCCGATGATGCACGGTTTCCCCGTTTCTCGAGCGATAATCGCTGCATGAGAGGTAATCCCCCTTCATCTGTTACAAATGCCGCAGCCTTCTTCATCCCAATAATGTAAGAAGGAGCAGTAGTTGGGGCTAATAGGATATCCCCACGATTCACCTTGCTGATTTCATAAGCAGTCTTTACAATTTTTGCCTTTCCTATAGCAATGCCCCGATTAGCGATTGTTCCAGAAAGCTGGTTCAGGTCTTTGATACTTTCTATATCACCCTTAAGGATAGGCGCATCAAAAAAAAAGAAATTCTTACCAAAGCTGATTGCTGTAACCTGCTTTGGATACTTCCTCGGCTTGGCTGAGATTAAATCGTGGATTGAGTAATCTCTAAGCTCCTTAAAGGGGATTCCGTACACATTCGCGATTTCTTTAAGAATAGGCCTGCTTATGAATAGCAACTCGTAGAGGAGATCGGTGCGCAATGTCCGCAAATAAACGAGTTCCTTTGTAATATCTACTAAAGGCTTAAGTTCCTCTGGAACCTTTATTCTTCGGATATGCGCAGGATCCGCAACGATTAAACGCTTTCTTTCAGCTGCGAGTTCCTGGATAGTGTATGGATCAGAAAATCCGTCCCTCGCTTTTATCCAGCCAAAACGTCTTTGCACGCTTTTAAGGCTTTGTTTGCTGCGCAAGGATTTCTCAAGGTAGTAATGGGCATTCTTTTTTGCTGGAATGCTGGCATCACCAATAAACTTTTCAACGTCTCCGCTGAAATATTTAGGAATTTCATTGTATAGCCTTTTTTTATACAAATGCTCGAGCCCATGAGTCACCCACACAAAAGCAATATCCAGTGCAAGGACATTGTGTAATTCTTGGAGCTTTTTTCGCGGAGTCATATCAGCCTTGATAAGTTTCTGAATTTGTTTTTTGGAATGTTCCCCATATAACTCGCAGCCTCTTGTAATCTGAAAAACAGATCCACCGTCGGATAGGTATCCTGTCAACTGATTTTCGAACAAATCCCACACTTCTTCGCTCTTATACCAACAGCCATTCTGGAAAAGCATTGCAGGCCATTGAGCATCAACTCCAATTTTTTGCATATACGACCGGGTTTGGCCCTCTTTAAACAACGACAAGATAAATGCTCCAAAGGGCCTCTCCGCCCACCATTCCCAGCGAAATCGCAGCACCTTCTTTTTAAGTTCGTTTTTTTTCATGTTATCGGGATTTCTTCAGTATTTTTACAACACCATGGCTTGCATCCACCTCAACCAGATCCCCATCCTCCAATATATACGTAACCTGCTTGATCCCGATAATGCATGGGATTTTCAGCTCTCTTGAAACAACCGCTGCATGGGAGGTGATGCCGCCCTGCTCGGTAATCACTGCAGCAGCCCTCCTCATCGCAGGAACAAAATCAGGAGTAGTGTTGTTGGTGACAATAATCTCTCCTTTTTTCACGTTCCTGAGTTCATGGGGCTTAAACACAACACGTACGGTTCCTTTGGCGCTTCCGGGAGATGCAGGAACTCCTTTGAGGACTTTTCTTTGACCGGGGTTTCCAAAGAAGATATCCTGGTCGATTCCCCGGTATTCTTTTCCCTCAAACAGCCTCCAGCCCTTAGCTGTAAAGGCAAACGCGCAGCCTTCTGATCTCCGCAGCTGCAGTTTCTTTCGGTCATACTTCCTATCCAGAAAAACAGATTGAAGTTCGGATGGGATGGTATAATAGAGTTCCGCAGGAGGCAGCTTCAGGCGGCTTGCCATCTCATCCAGTATCCTAAAGATAAAGTGATTGACACGGAACACGCATGATTTTCTTGTATCCTGCCATTTAGAAAAATCTTCTGACAGGGTTATGATGGACCTGAGCCTTTCAGATATTTTTAATTTTTTGTATAAGGCCTGCTTGCGCTTTTTGTTCTCCAAGCAGAGCCCTGCCTCTTTACGATAGGAAGAAAGGATATCAGAGGTCTTGGAAAGTTCGCAGATAGTCTTGAGGAAATAGGATTCGTCAAGGAAAGGGGCTTCATAGTAACTGTTTTCAACCCAATAGAAATGCGAAACATGATCACTGAGGAGTTTGAGCAAGGAAGGGTATTTCTTAACAGAACGAAGAACGGCTTCGGAGTTGCATGTGTTAAGGACCTCCCTGGTATCTTTTTTACGAATTAATTTTTCTGCCAATGATAAGAGGCTTATGCGCTCATCCTGGGAAAAGGAGGTATGCACAGGAGCTGTAAGGCAAGCCAGAGTTGAAGCAATATTTTCTTTAGAAACCTTATCCTGTATTTCCTCTGTGATCATATCTACAAGCCAGTCTGTTTTTCCGGAAGCAAGGAAAGAGTCTGTCAGATAGGGAAGGCTGCTCTCTTGAATATATGCATCAACAAGCTGCTCATAGGCTGCAGAGAGCTCTGCATCAGTCAGTTCTTGCAATGAAGTTTTTTCAAGAGCAGAGCACACTGCAATGAATTCCTTCCAATCTTGCTTCCATGCATCAACCCAACCATAAACAGAAGAGGGATTATCGGAAAGAAGGTTCAAAATACGAACCCGTATTCTCTCAATATCTCGGGTGTCCCACAACCACCGCATCTTATCATTATGGACAAAACAGATTCCGATGGGAAAGCTATCCTTAACCCTTTGATTTAGCAGGGGGACAACACCATATCCCACAATAAAGAGAGGATGGAGGACTCCGCCCCAGCTTTTCTCGTACCAGTTTCGGTTCTTAAGAATGCGTTCGTTGAAAACATCAGATACGCGGATTTCCGGGACGTCCTTCCAGTTCATACTTTCCTCACCACTCCTTTATTGGCGTCTACTTCAACCCTATCCCCATCTTTCAGCAAAACAGTTACTCCAGGTATCCCGACAATACAAGGTATATGAAGCTCCCTGCTCACGATCGCTGTATGAGAAGTAAGCCCACCTTCCTGGGTGAGGATTGCCTTTGCCCTCTTCATGATCGGAACAAAATCAGGCCGTGTTGCGTCAGTAACCAGTATCTCTCCCTTCTGAAAGAGATGAAAATCCAGAGAGCCATGGATCACCCGAACACTTCCAGTAACCCTTCCTTTTGACGCAACCAGGCCTTTCAATTCCCCTGCGCCAGAACTGCGTTCCTTCACAGCGAGATAGCCAAGATAGAATTTCTCGCTCTTTGGATTGATGTAAAGCGTTGCTGCTGTTCGCTTTTTCAGCCTTGATTCCAGTTTTCCGGGATTATCAAAGATTTCTTTATACTCAGGCCAAAAGATCCTTTTGAAGAGAGCAAGCTTATCCAGGATGCCCTTCCTCCTAAGAGCTTCCTCAAGAAATCGCATCATGATAAAGTCTCCGATAAGGTTCAGCTGCTTTCTGGTATCCCGCAGAGGAAGAGAGGCTGCAAGGATCCTCAGCATTATTTTCTCTCTCTGTGATAGATGTTTGATGTCAACCTTGGAAGCAGCCACTTTTTTCTTATGTGAAGTAAACTCTCTGATATCCTTATCAATAGAAGGGTTATCAAGCACAGGAGCATCAAAATAGCTGGATTTAATATAGTAAAAGTTCTCAATCAGGCCATGCCTGAGCTTCTTATCGTCTTTCTTGCTAAGCTTGCCGATAGCCTTGTCATAGCGGAGCATAAAGCTCTCATACCTCTTATTCTTGGAATGGATATAACTCATAATAGATTCAGAAGGGTTCTTAACATGGGACTGGAGCTCTGAGGCAAGCATTTCTGCAAGTGTCTGCTCATAGATGAACGTGATGGCTCCCCAACCGTAATAATAGGTATAGTCCTTCATGAAAACAGTATACGAAGCAATCAATTCCCTGTCAGGTAGACTGCGAAGTCCCTTGAGTTTCTGTTTGGCAAGCGTGTCCAGGAGAGAAATCCCTTTTAGGAGGTTTTTATGCACATTGGAGAAAAAAGGAAACGTAAGCTCTGCCTTCAGGAACATCTGCGCAAGCAGCTCAGATTGTTTCCTAAAATACTCGAAACTAACGTACTCATCGCAATTCCTTTCGTCATGAAAGCCAATAGCATAATCTCCGAATTGAAGCCTGAAGAGCTTATTCGACCAGGAGATAAGCTGAGGTATAGGAGAAGTTAGATAGATGCACCCATCGATGCCGCTTATTCTGTCCAGGATAATTGTTTTTTTCATTTTATTTTCCTGACAATGCCTTTATTGGCGTCCACCTCAACCAAGTCTCCATTGCTCAGGACCTTTGTAGCGATCTTTGTGCCGACAATGCACGGCTTTTTAAGCTCCCGGCTGATAATGGCTGCATGGCATGTGATGCCGCCCTCGTCAGTGACAATTGCCGCTGCCCTCTTCATAGCAGGAACATAATCAGGCAGGGTCATGCCTGTGACTAAAATCTCTCCTTTTTTTAATGTAGCTGCTTCTTTTGATCCATTGCAGACTTTGACGCGGGCTTTGACGATTCCGGGTGAAACCCCCATGCCTTTTAATTCATCAACATCAGCAACCGTTTCATCAAGTTCCTTTCTTCGTACACGTATCGCTTCCCTTCCGGAATAAGTGCGGATTCCTTTTTCAAGAGAGAGCACAAGAAGCGCCTGCTTTCTTCTTTTGATCTCCTGCTTATCAGATTTGCGTGTTCGCAGAAGATCGCAAACCTCGTCATGCCATAACCATTCCAGATCATCAATATCCTGCTTGGTCCTTTTTGCGACCTCCTGCAGCAAAAGATAGAAAGAATAGGTTGTCTTTACCTGCATTTCTTTCCTCAGATCATGGTAGCGCGCATAGGTATCAAAGAGCTCTATAAGGTTCTGTATGTCTTCAGAAAGAGAATATTTTTTTAGGAGGTTATCACGTTCTTTCTTTATTCGCTGAACATTCACTTGGTTCTCCTTCAGCTTTTTTTCAGGATCTTTTATACTTCGCCGATGCTCTTGGAGTAACTTAAGAAAATCGCTTTTTGACTTGGGAGTCATGCATTCCCAACCGAGACTTGTCCACCAGTATTTCTCAATAACCTTGGCAAGAGTTGTTTTTCTCAGGATTACCTTTAAGAGCTCATTCTCCTCCTCAAGGATATAGGAGGTGTGGGCAGGAGTTGATAGGGTAGTATAGGCTTCAATGAATTCTTTTTCACTTGTCGATTTAGGCAGAGCTTCTTTTATCTTTTGTTTGAGGATCTCTGCGGGAAGGACATCGATAGCATCAACATCAGTGTCCATTAATGTGTGAGCAAAGCTGGATTCATGATAATGCACACTGTACTCTTTGATGATGTCTTCATCACCAAGCTTGGCAAGGTCAAGGGTTCTTACCCTCTCTGCTGACGTAATCGCCTTATCAAAATAACGCTTCATCGCGCTGAAATGTGTTTTCCTGCCCTTCTCTGTTTTTGTTTTCCCTAGGATGTGCATTCCCAGTCCTTCAATCTCCTTGGTATCCCACGCCCACCAAAAGGAATCACCTTCAGTTGCATAGAGGATAGACTTAAAATAAGACCCGTTCAGTTCTGTGGCAAGATCATGAATTGCCTTGATTGCGCACGATAATCGATAAAGAGGGATAGCCCCTCTTGTGTAGACAGTCCACGTCATAGTATCCTCACAAGCCCGTGATTCGCCTTGACCTCAACAAGCATGCCATCCTTCAGGATTTTTGTGGCATTCTTCGTTCCAATGATGCAGGGTATGCCAAGCTCCCTGCTGATAATAGCTGCATGCGAAGTGATCCCTCCTTCATCAGTAACAATGGCAACAGCCTTCTTCATCGCAGGAAGGTATTCAGGCCTTGTCATAGATGCCACAAGAACGCTTCCCCTGACAAAATGAGAGATATCCTGTATGCTCTTGCAGATCATGACCTTCCCAACAGCAGTTCCTGATGATGCAGTAAGCCCATGAATGTCTTTTGCTTCTGAAAATTGTTTGTCAGCATCTCCCACCTGTTTATGAAAGCGTGCATAGTCTTCTCCGGTAAGAAAAATAAAGCCATTTCCGGCAGTAAAATAAATACAGCCTTTCCTTCGCTCCTGCAGAGTCGCTTTGAGCTTCTTGTTGGTAAGGAGGTTCTCATCCAGCTCATACTCAGACAAGTATCTTAAAAGGCTCACATCAATAGAAAGCCGGGAGGCGAGTTCTTCAAGAACCGCTTCCATAGGGTCAATTGCGGTCAGGATGTTCTTCTTCCGCTTATCCTGCCATTCTGTCATAAAATCAGAGGTTTCGAGAAGGAGTATCAAATCTGTATCAAGCTTAAGCTCTTTGATGATTTCTCTCTTCTCCTTCTTTATTTTCACAGTATCCAGAGGCTGAAAGTTCCCCAGTGATTCCAGCTCTTTTTCAATGTCGGAAACAGTCCTCTTTACTCTTCCTGCATAGCTGTTCCTGATCCAGAAGAACCGCTTAAGATAGATAGTTATAGCTCTTGCTCGTTTGTCTTTGCCTTTGATAAGCGACAGGGCATAGAGCTCCTCTTCACTTTCATTGATAAAGGACTTTTTGATGGGCTGCGATAAGGCTGAAAGGCATAGGTTCAGTTTTTTCTCATCTTTGATATAGTTGCGAAGCTTCTTCTTGATGAAATGGTCAGTTGTAAGTGCAAAAGGCTCTATGATATGGGCCTGCCCGACACTCAAGCGTATGGTAGCAACTGAGTTGGCTAGAAGTTGTATGAGCTCCTTGTCTGAAAATGATGACAGGGACCGTATTGATGGAGTAATCTCACCAAGCGCAGTTTTAAATGTCCTTTCATACTCTTTCCGAACATTCTTAAGAAAATCGCGCTCTGACCTTATTTTCCCTAGGATGACAGCTCCAAGCCGATCAAGGTCTTCAGAAGAATAACAAGCAAGGCCATAGTCATTCTTAAATTCATAAAGGAATGAACGCATCGTATCTCCCAAAGTGGGCTTAAGATCCATGCCGCTGGAGCCGCATGGCCCTAGCAGCAGCGGCGTGCAATTAAAGCCTTGCCTATACCATTTCTTATTGATTTGCTCAAATACTTCTTTTTTGGTTGGTTTCATGACTCCTCCAGCATCAAAACATATTCGCCTCCATCTGTGCAAGTATGGTAAGATCCCGTATCTTCTCCCACGTAGCGCTTCTTCCGTAAATCACAATCGGCTTTCTCATGCCAGCAGATATCCCGAACTGGTATTCTGGAACACCCAATTGTATCCAGGCATGGCCAAGAATGTTGGCTGCGCTTAGATTTGGAAAGACAAGGACATTTGCCTCTCCTTTCAAGACATCTCCTTTGTGGCATTTCCTCTTTGCAGAGACAGGATTTGTCGCAGCGTCAAACTGGATCTCTCCATCAATAATCAGCCCAGGCTTCTTCTCTCTTATGATCTTGATAGCTTCCCTGATTGGCGTAAGGATCGGATGCTCTCCTGAGCCGTGTGTTGAATAGGAAAGCATCGCAACCTTTGGCTCAAAGCCAAATGAGCTGCACACATCCGCTGCATTCAAGGCGATATCTGCCAGCTGTTCTGCTGTAGGCTCAATCACAATGCTTCCGTCAGAGGCAAAGAAAACCCTGTCCTTCTTCCTGTCAATAAACACCATAATTTCAGAAGCAGTTGAGATTCCCTCTCTTGTCTTGATGACCTGCAAACTAGGCCTCATAAGCTCAGCAGTAGAGCAGACACAGCTTGAGCAAAAAGCATCCACCTTCCCAACATGCAGCAGCATGCAGCCAAAGTAGTTGTAGTCCTCAAGGAGCTTCTTGGCTTGCTGCCTGCTTAAGCCTTTATGCTTCCTCAGCTCATAGAGTTCAGTAACAAGGATATCCTTGTCCTTGTAGCTCTGGATGTCAATAATTTCCGAACTGCCAAGATTCGTCTTAAACTCCTTTGCATGCTCCCGTATCTTCTTTTCATTCCCTATCAGCACAATATCCGTAATCTTTTCCTTCACAAGCGCATCAACAGCTCTTAATACCCTTTCATCCTCTGCCTCTGCGATGCATATCCTCTTCCTTGCCTTTCTCGCCTTTTCCCGAACAATCTTCATCAAGTCAAGCATAGTACCACCCACTTGCTTACAAGTAGGCAGAAGTTTATAAAGATTATGAGAAAGGATTCATCGAACAGTAACCTTCTGTTCAGACTTAGCTTCCTTCTCAGCTTCAGTAAAGAGAATCTCCAGGTAAAACCTTCGAAGCGCTTTCCCGCTGATGCTCTCTTTGTTATATTTGTAGAATACCGCCTTTCCGACTCTTCGTGTTGCCTTGACCAAATCTGATTCTATGAAATTCTCCCATATTCTTTTGATAGTGGCATAGCCTACTCTGCTCTTTACTGCAATCTCCTTGAGAGTAAAATCGTGCTCAGTTTCTCCAAGAAGAAAATCCAAGATCCGATTCCTAGGGGAGTCTCCAAGGACATGTAAGAATGCACTAGGCCCTTCTAAAGTCTTGATTTCCATAGCATTTCAATAAACCGGAATTATTTATAAATGTTGCTATTTTGAGCCTTTCAAAGTATCATGATATAAGAAACCCTTATATTAGAAGGTGAGTGAGCCATAAGAAGATGACAGAATCCTTTGAAAAATACCTGCTCGAGAAGATGCTAAGAAAAAGAATTATTGGAAGCAAACATATACGATATGAGAATATCCTGAGCGGAATTCCTCCGCACGAAATAAAAAGCCTGAAGGAAGCTGTTGAGTCATTACTAAGAAAAGGTTTTTTGGTATGGTACAGCAAAAGCAAAAAAGCAATTCAGCTTAATAAAGAAAGACTAAAGGAAATAAAAGAATATTTGATAAGTGAGTGAGGATTACCAGATTCAGAGGAAAAAGGCATGGATTCGCTCAAATCAGAGATCCAAGGATTCATCAGCTCAGACAAGATATCCCTGGAGATTCCTTATTCAAAAAAGCTGCCTCCGAGAAACAGGCTTCTCGTCTTTCTAAGATTCATTTTATTCCAATGTTTAAGAAAAGTCCCTCCAAGCAAATTCAAGAACACTCTTTACAGGCTTTCAGGAGTAAAGCTGGGAAAGGATGTCTGCCTTCCCATGGATGTCCTGTTTGACTGGTGGTTTCCTGAGCTGACAAAAGTAGGAGATGGCACACTTATAGGCGGCTACACTCATTTTTGGAATCATGCAATCAAAGATGGCAAACTCATCCTTGGAAAGGTACAGATTGGAGAATCAAATCTTGTTGGAGGAGACTCTCCGGTGTTCGGGCCAGTGGAGATGGGAGACCACAACCTTATCGGCATGCATACCAACCTTACCAATCAGAAGGTTGTAAACAATGAGTTCTGGGGTGGTGGAGAAACTCCAAGAAAGATCAAGGATTTTGAGCCAGGCTGGGATGAAGTGCATTATGAGCCTGGCTACTACAAAACAAGCAGAAAACAGATCAGGGGGTTTATTCGGAACTCAAAGGAGAGGCTGCTGATCGTCCGTTATAATGGAGAAAGGATGAATGCTGGGGATGACTGGTATAAAGTGCGCTCAATATTCAGGATCTACTGGACCTCGGCGATCATTGAATTCTGCGGCTTGTTTCCTGCAGGGCTGTGGAAAAACCTCCTGCTCCGTTTAACAGGAGCAAAGATCGCACTGAGCGCAAAGATCAGGAGAGGCGCATATATTGACCATATCTATCCTGAACTGGTTACCATTGGAAAGAATGTTGAGCTGAAGAAGCGCGTATATATCGGAACACACTCCTTCACCGTAGAAAGGGTATGGTGCGGAATGGCAGATGTTGGGGACAACAGCATCATCGAAGAATTTGCTCTGGTACACCCGGGAATAAGGGTTGGAAAGAACTGCAAGATCCTCGATGGCTCTTTTGTGAACAAGGACGTTCCCGATGGAGAGGTATGGGGAGGAATACCGGCGAAGAAGGTTTCTTAAGTTCGATGATAGCAAAACTGCTCAGGAGATACTATTTCCCTAGAAGCCTTGGAAACAATGCATATTCTAAACTGCCCAAAGCAGAGATTGGGAAGCGCCTCAGCAGCCTTGATCTTCTTGTGGTGGATATTGATGACACCATAGCCCCGCATTATACGGTTGGTATCGCAAACAGGATATTCATTGATTACTTTTTTAGGTGTTTTTTTGGCGCAGCCTACAAAGGAATCGGAAAAATAGAAACTACAAAGGATGCTCTTAAAATAGTTTTTAGGTCTTTTGCAAGAAAAAGATGGAGATTGTCAAAAGAAAAAAGGCATTGGAGAACACTGGCCTCATTAGCAGTTGCTGGAACATACATGTACCTCTGCCGCTTTGTCCGAAATGGCAGCAACTTCCTTGGTTTTTGGCATATCAGCAATGAGCATCTGATAAAACGTTTTATCTCTGTGATGAAGAGGAACAATATCCATTTCAGAGGGTATTTCTACTCAAAACAAGAGCTCAAGAGAAGCCTCTATCCGGGAGTACAGGAGCTTTTCCTTGGCACAAAAAAGCTCAATCCAAGGCTGGAGATACTCTGCATGTCACAGAGCTTCTCAGAGAAGAATGGAGGAGTTCATGCCTATGCCTCATTGATCCCATGCTCCTCATTCCACTCAAATAGGGTAAAATGCAAAGAGGACGGAAGCATAACCTCAGAGGAGCTTAGCATCCCCAATGCAAAAGCAAAGAGAAAGATTGTTGAGCGCCAAAAATGCAAACAGGGAAGTATAGGGATCCTCGCAAATGAATACGAAGACAGAGAACTTATTGGTATGCCAAATGTAACCCTCTGCATCCTCAACAATGCTCCTGTCGCATTATGGAAGAAAGGGCATGTGCTGGTGGATAAGGATTATGGGGGATTGTGTTAAATATTACGAGGATTATAGGAGATACTAGTTAGTTGCAATTGAGAAAGAGGGCTATTACTTTGAAGGGGCTTGGGGCTTTCGATATAGAATTACATGGTCTAAATCACCTAACACCAATTTTCCTGTGTTTGCAGTTGAGTCAATTTGAGTAAAAAACATATGTCTAAATGCTTCCTGAGGTCCTTCATCTGTAACATGACCATTGACTTCCCCTGCATATAATGGATTTTTCTTATCATAAATTTCTTGTAAAATTCTTGAGGCATCAATTAATTGTTGTCTCAATTCTGCTCCATTTGACAAAGTTTCGAAATGTTTGCCTTCCACATCTTCGACTCTGTATTTTCCATTCTCTGTTAAATCATGAGCAATTACAAATCCAAAGTCTCCATCTTCAACCTTGAAATTTCCATCTTTATGTTCAATTCCGACGTAATGATGCTCTGGAACATCAAATCCCAGTCCTTCCAGTATTTCTAATGTTTTACCCAAATCTGGCTCATAGATACGGATTGCATACAGAACATAATGGTTAGATGTTTCTATGTATAACCGAGTTTTTCCAACATAACCTTGGTCTAATCCTAAAATCATTTGGTTTGTTCCTCGAGTTCTAAATTCAGGAGCCTCTTTCCTAAAATAATATGGGTTTCCCCACGTCAACTTATCTTCGATTTCGGCGTCGGTATCGTCTGGATATATTTGTCTTAATTGACTCCTACGTTCATCTGGAGCTGAACCTCTAAGACTCCATTCTCTGCTTAAAATTCCCTCTAATTCCCTTTTTGCGCTCTCAAACTGGTCTTTCATTGTTACTGTCCTCGGTCATGTGCCCCGGAAAAGTCTGCGGTACTCATTTCATTCCGCTCTTCAACCACATTTCAGTCTCACCTTCAGCAGCAGAACAGGGTTTCCTCCCCTACGCCACCTTCTTCAATTCCAAAGGCACCTTCTCATAAATCTTATTCTCGGGAGTGTAGTCCTTAAAGCCCCACCCAGCCTTTTCCTGAGCCTTTACCAAGTGGATGATATTGGTTCCATATGCCCTGTTTCCTCCAGCTCCGTCAAAATGCGTCCCTTCAGGAACAAGATAATTTTGCCGTGCATCAGGATGGAATGATGCCCCAGGATTTACAAGCCTGTCTCCTGTTCCTGCAACAGTGATTACCTCTGTGTTAGTCCTTCTTCTTTTATAGGGAGAAGAGGTAACTCCGCTCAGGTAGAGCATGGTCTCCCTGCCTTTCCTGTGCCTTGGATCCACATTCTGGATATTAGACTCAATGCCTTCCAGCAGCTTTTTCTGCCAGGTATCGCTTGTTCCTTCAAAGACTCCAGAGTCAAGCACAACACGGCGTACATCATCGCTCGTATAATGACGTTGCATAGAGCCATATTTAGCAAGTATTGCCCCTAAGCTATGCCCCTCCACTATAGGAGCTACCTTTGTCTTTCCTTTTATGCCCTTAATATATCCATGCAGCCAATCTGCTGCAGAATCCAGGTTTGCCAAAGCATCTGAGTAGCTGTAACTTGGAGCAAAGACCTTATAGCCTTCTGCCTCAAGCTGCTTGATCCTCTCCCTAAATGCCCCACCGTTCTGCGAAGTTCCGTGAAGGAGGATATACGCCTGATCCCCTGGCTTCAGGCTTTTCATGGTTTTCTTGTTACAGCCATCCACAATCTCTTTCCCAAAAGTGATATCAAAGGCATTCAGACCCATAGAGAGGAGTGTCCTTGACAGATTATCAAGCCTCCTCTTAGGCCCAGGAATGCCATGACTAAGCCGAGCTCGCTCCTTAAGCAATTTACGGTATAAGT
>DATDTY010000057.1 GCA_035290625.1 Candidatus Nanoarchaeia archaeon | reverse complement strand
CCCTTTCTTTGACATAGAAGAATTTACGGTAAGAGGGTTATTAAAGGTTTTGGGTCAGCAGGTGAAAGTCTCACTTCGTGGCTGTCGCCAGTCTCGGCTCCGAATGCCTCAGCTCAAAGCGACATATCCCCGTGAGGGACGCCCCCCTTGTCGCTGCACATTGTGACGAAAAAAAAGCCTCGAAAATGGACGGCAGCTCCGACTTTCACCGGAGTTGGGTTAGCTGGGTGTTGAGGTTTCTATTCTTCTTCCGCGCTCCCAGCAAACCTGCCCAGATTGGCAGTCTTCCATGGAGCCAAGGCTCCTCCATTCATAATCTTGAGTCGGAGGAGCGTTTGCATCTCCGCACTGCCTTGTTGAGCGAGAGAGGAAACTCTGGCATTTTTTGCCTAATGCGGTTTTTTCTGCATCGTCTCCGATGTTGAAATAGCGCTGCGCTGCTGACCCTATCTGCTCGCGAAAGACGAGAATAAGGACTATAAGGACAACTAAGGCAAGGATTGCCATGACAACTGTGTTGAGGGAAAGGTCTGCTTTTTTCATTGTTTACTGCTTAGGAGGTTTGGGTTAATATAGTTTATTATTCGCGGTTGGGCCATGCTGGCGTAACCAGATGGGTGAGGTAAGCCGCAGCTCCCCCAGTGATAGGCGCGATTACTATAGCCCCTGCAGGACTTGTAGTTGTGGCTATTGCAAAGTCAATGCCTACTGCGACTCCTGTAAAGGACCAGGAGAGGATGGCGGATGTGGTTCTTGGTCCAAGATAACAATAGTTTGACCCATAGGAAAGATCAAGGTCTGCGGCTATTGTGACTGCATCAATATGGGCAAATCCGCTCTGATAGTTTTGGTTTTCTATTACATGAGAGGTGTAAGTAACAGGCTCAAAATTGGAGCAGGTCTTAACAACTGTCTGCGGCTGTGCTTGGAGTGTGTTGTAATTAAAGTAAGAGTCTGCTGCAAGGTTCCAAAGCACTCCTCCTTGCATGAAAATGGGTTCATAGCCGCCATTGGTGTCGTGCTCCTGCTTCATGCTCCTGATTGCCTGGAGTTGGTTAGAGATGGAGCTTAAATCTCCCTGGTAGAGGATGCTCTTGAAGTGGTCCAGCACTTCTTTCTGGAAGTTCTCACCGGATAAGGAGCCATCTTTGTATCTTTGGAAGGTGTCTGTTGGAACAATCTGGAAAGAAGATTCCCGGAGCGCTGCATCCCTAAAAAAGGCGAAATATCTGAAGTTGGGATCAGAGCCGATAGGCTGCAGTCCTTGGGCGCTGATGTCCCGATCTTGTGTGAAGAGGTTTGAGACACTATAGGCCTCCATGAATCGTATTGCTTTTTTCACTGATTCCAAGATTGCCTGAGCAAACGGCTCTTGTTGAGACTGGCTCTGCTTGAAGAGCTGGTTAAAGCAATTTTGGTATCGGATAGGATAGGAGAGGCACGCATCCACTGCGTCCTGCTGTTCTGCCGGAGTGAGGAAGGCGCTTCTTCCGTCTCCTCTGAACCAGTTAATATTAGTCACTTGAGCCTCTTCAATTTCTGAGAACTCATTTTCGATAGGCTGATTCGTCTGAAGAAGGTAGTCCCCTGCCTGTATTGCGCATTTCGCGCGCGTCTTTCTTAAAGTAATGTCTGCTTTGCAGGGGCTTACAAGGAAAAAGCGGGAATTGTCTCCTGTGTCCATCTCAAGATTGAGGTAGGTGGTATCTATGCCCGGGGCCTGCAGTGTATAGGTTCTTGCGCGCTCTTGGTCCTCGAAAGGCCGCGTAACTGCCAAGGTGCTGATGCCTTTGGGCGTATACTTGTTTTCCATCAGATCGCGCTGCGCAAGGATGCTGCCGATTGCAAATGCTGCTGTGTAGCGGGCTGCCCGGGAATCCCAGACGAATTCTGCTGCTCCCAGAGCAGCTCCTGCAGGGATGATAAAGATACGGCCAACATCGGAAGTCCTCCTGCCAATAATGGGGATCGAGCGCACAAGCCTGTCTCCTGCCCTAAGGATTTGCAGGGTTTCCAGGCCATGGCCTGTGAAGAGGGCTGCGATATTCGGCTGGGTTATGAGGTTATTAAATTCGTTTTGGAGCTGGGCGATAATGGCAGGGTCATTCGTGCCAAGTATGGACTGCCAGTTGAGGCCTGCGACTCCTCTCTGGTCTGCAAGAACGTCATCCATATATTCAAGTGATTTCCGGAGGAATGTTTGCTTTTGCTCATTGTTCAGAGTATTAAAATAGCTCCCTGCATTCCTGCTGAAGAGCTTCTGGAATTCGTTTGGATTGAGGACTATCCTGCTGCCCTCTTTTTTCAGCAGGAACCTTTCAAAATAATCTCGGATCTTTGCCTTGCGGATGATGCCCTGCTCTATTGCTGCGGAAAAAGGCTGCAGGGCTTCTGGTGTCTTTTGCCTGAGGATTGGAAGAGCGTCATCATTGAAAAGAAGATTTCCTTCTGATCTGAGCTCTTGTTCTGCCTGGGCCCAGTCCTGCGTTGATCGTGAAAAGTCTTCGGGGCTGCCGCGCTGCTGCCATTTGACATATGCGCGACGTTGGTGAGTTTCGTCTTTTAGCTGATTAACTATTGCTGAAGGGTCTATTGGCTGTCCTCTTCTTTCAAGATCCATTATTTTATTAAAAAGCGCTCTTCTGAAGTCATCGATTCTTGATGCCTGGGCTGCAGGGAGAGCGCCAAGGAGGTTTTCATAAAGAAACTGCGTCTGGATCAGCCTTCTGTAGCTTTGCTTCTGGTAGAGATTGGCAAACTCCTCAAGAACATCGTCTGTTATGGTTGGGAGGCCTTGGCGCTCTGCAAATTGCCGGAGGGCTTCTTTAAACTCAAGGTTCTGGGTTCTGGAGAGCCTATAGGCATTGACCACCTGCCGTATTCCTTTTCCAAAGAGCTGGCCTACAGGGACTATGGTGTTTGCAACTGAGCCTAAGATTACGACGTCCCTCACAAAACTGAACCCTGATGGCTGCCAGTCGTATTCAATGCCCCAGGGAAAACTTTCGTAATAGACTATGAAATCTGGATCTCCGACTCCCGCAAACCACTCGTCTGTAAATGTTGTTTTTTGCGGAAGCTCAAACCCTTTGACCTGGCATTGGCCTGAGGAGCAGGAGACGCAGACAGAGCCGTATCTGATGTCTCCCTGAGTGCAGTCTTTTTTGCACAGGCTGTTGCCTGCCTCAGCAGAGGTTGATGTACGCCCAATGCCTGATGTTGCGAGTTCGCTGCAATCCGTTGCCCACCGATAAGAGGAAGACTGGGAGGAGACGCCGCCTGATCCCGCAGCTGCGAAGAATTCGGTGACTTGGCAGCATTTCTTGTTCTGATAGGGGTCTTGCGTCACTTCTGTAAAGCCTGAAGGGCAGATACTCCAGTCGGTTTGGCTGCTCGCTGTTCTGTCTATCGCGCATTGCAGGGCTTTCATAGAATCATCAACGATCTTTTCCTCAGAGGAAAGCCGTGAGCCGTAGGGAATGAATCTGTCCTTTGGGGAAAAGCTGAATGCTCCTTCCTCGTCAAAGAATTTCTCATTTACATAATCTTTGATGGGGAAGAGTATTCCTGCAATGATTGCGATCAGGGCGATGCCTAGCAGAGCATGGATCAATGTTGACCAGACCAGGCCTTTTTTCAGGTAAACCATTGCTTTATCTGGCTGAAGATCTCAGCAAGCTTGTCTTTTGATTTTATGGCAATAAAGATGAGGACGATGATGACAAGGAGGCCTATAATCATGGCAATGATGTGGTCCCAACCGATGGAGGCTTTTTTGAATCTGCTCATGGTGTCATGATATTGCGTAATTGCAGATGCTTGATACATCATTATAAGGAATAAGGTTCATGGTGTTGAGAGGCTGGATCGTTTCTTCGCTGACGACCGGGGTTATTGGCCACGTGATCGTGTTGACAGCATTTGCAGCCCAGGTGAACCCTTTTAATGTGTTTACTCTGGCATAGACAACTGCCCATGGCTTTTGGGTGTCGAATTGGTAGGCTGGAGTGAAATAGCCTGAGCTTTCTGAATCAGTGATGTAATCAAGATAATTCCTGTTTTTCTGGTCATAAGGAGCTGGATTTGAGAGCATAAAGCTTGGCAGTGAGGCTATTGGCTGATTGAGGTTTTGCTGGACTTCCTCATCAAAGAGGTATCTTGCGCAGACTACGCAAAAGACCGGAGGCTTGTTGTATCTTGGGATCCATTGCGTTAATGCCTGGATCGTTGTTTCAGGAGGAGTTCCTTCCCATTTCCAGAGCTTCCACCACTCATCAAATAAGGGGAACTTGTAGTTGAGGACTTTATCTGTGCAGCCCTTCATCTCATTTGCGATAATCTCGTCGAGGACATATTCCTCAAGGATGTGCTCTTTGTTTTTGTTTTCTATAAAGTAGCTTGCATAATCCTGAAATTCTGGGTTTCTTTCAAAGAACTGTATCCGGCTCCTTGCATTGGCTGTGCCTGCCTCAAGGCCAGCCCAGGTTATTGTTGTTTTTTTCATCTCGCATTCTGGAGGGATTCCTGCGACTCCCAGAAAGCGGGTCTCTGAAGAGAGGAAGAATGACCATGAGCACTGGCTTTTTCCTGCTGCTCCTTTAAGGACGTCGCCAAAGGCGCTTCCTCCCCATAAAAGAATAACAAGGGCTACAAGAAGGATGATGATCACTGTCAAGGTTTCTGGCGCGAGGGCTCCTTTCATGGAAAGAACCTCTGGACAGCAGTGTTGATCGCAATGCCTATGACTGCGATGAGAACGATGATCAGGATAGCATAGACAAGGGTTTCAAAGGTAACCTGGACTGCTCCTTTTTTCATAAACTGCTTTGAAGAAAGAGGGTATTTATAGGTTGCGGTGGGGAAACTGGATTAGAGTTGATTTATTCAGCACTACGCGAGACCCGGCAGCAAATCTTGTCAAGGAGTTTGCAGTCTTTTGTTTCTCCTAAGTTAGTGAAGCCTTCATTAGTACACTGGGTAGCGACCTCGCATGTATAGGTATTGGCAGTGTCCTGGCTGTTTCTTGCAAGGCATGACTCTGCAACAGCTACCTGAGTTCCAGAGCTGAAGCCTCCAATCCTCCCTGTAAAAATGAGAATAAGAACCACAAGGACTATGAGCACTAGGGCTGCTATGACGATTGCATTGAGCGGAAGTCCTTGGGCTTTTTTCATAATTTTTTGTAATCTCGCAGTTCCTTATCCAGTTGGGGTTGGGATGCAACATACAGCAGTAGCGCCGCAGCTTGTTTGGTCTCGGTCTCCGAGAGGCGCTTCTGTTGGGTCACAAGAAGCTTTACAACTCCCACCTTGGGCTTCACAATTCTGAACTCCGCCTACAAAACTTCCAATCCTTCCTGTAAAAACAAGTATCAAAACAACCAGGACTATCAAGACTAATGCTGCTATGACGATTGCGTTCAATGGCAAGCCTTGAGCTTTTTTCATGAAAACACC
>DATDTY010000056.1 GCA_035290625.1 Candidatus Nanoarchaeia archaeon | reverse complement strand
GAACTCGTATTATTCGATGTTTTATATTGCAAACGCTGTTCTGCTGAATCTCGGATATAAAACAGGAGACAAAATAGTCCATAAAGTTACAAGCGATGCTTTGATTGTTCTGATTATGGACAAAATCAGGAAAGGGCTCTTGGAAGAGTATCAGGACGCAAAAGAAGATGCCTTGGAAATTGCTTCCATCAGGTCAGAAGAGCTTGTGGCTTTTTATGCAATGGAGCTTGATAAGCGCTCAAGGTTCCAGTATGACATGACTGAAAGCATTCAGGAGCAGAAAGCAAGGACTTCCTTAAAGCGGGCAAGAGAGTTTATGCTTGAGATAAAGAAGCTATTGCCTGAGTTTAAAGGCGTGAAATCATGAACGAACCTGCATTAGCCGGTTTGCTCTCATAAACCCTTATAAAGGCAGGCGGCACTCCTCCTCTGGATGGGCAGAATAGCCATCATCGGCGGCTCAGGACTGGATGATCCGAAGATTCTGGAACAGCCCTATGAGAAAGAGGTATCCACGCCCTTCGGAAAGCCCTCCTCCCCTCTGACATTCGGGAAAATAAAGGGAGTAGATGTCGTGCTGATAGCAAGGCACGGCAGACAGCACACGACTCCCCCAACACAGGTCAATTTCCGGGCAAATATCCATGCATTGAAAGACGCAGGATGCAGCCACATCATCGCTACAACCGCTGTCGGAAGCCTGAGGGAAGGGATCGGCAGAGGGGATTTTGTGATCCTCGATCAGTTTATTGATTTTACCAGGCTCCGGCCTTTGACATTTCATGAGCGCTTTGAGCCCAATAAGCCAATGCATACGCCAATGGCTGATCCTTTTGATGCGAAGCTAAGGAACATCCTGATTCAGGCGTGCAAAGAACTGCGTTTGAAGCACCATGAGAAAGGCACGGTGGTTACGATCGAAGGCCCAAGGTTTTCAACACGGGCAGAAAGCTTCATGTTCAGGCAGTGGGGAGCTGATGTGATTAACATGTCTATCGCCCCTGAATGCATTTTATCGAATGAGATTGGATTGCCGTATGCTGCTGTTGCGATGTCAACAGACTATGACTGCTGGAAACAGGATGAGAAGCCCGTCACCTGGGAAGAAGTGCTGAAGGTGTTTAAAGAGAATGCTGATAAGGTGACTCGATTATTGGTTGAGGTTATACCTAGAATAAAATGAAAGTTGAAGCACGCCAATGAAACTCGTCATCCTAAAGAAGGGCGTCCACGACGACCAAGGATCAGTGAGCCAAGAGATAGAAAACCATATCAGCAAAATCTGCAGCGCTGTTGTCCTGCTCAAAGCCGAAAAGCCAGGAGAGAAAAACATCATTGCAGATACCGGAAGCCCGGGCTACGCTGATGAGATTTTGGCGAGCCTTAAAAAAGAAGGGCTGAAACCAGAGGATATTGAGTTTGTCCTCATCACCCATACCCATATGGATCATGTGTTCAACACTTACCTCTTCAGGAATGCAAGCATCGTGCGCGGCAGAATTGTAGATTACCCAAATCAAACCCTTACCATGTTCAAAAGCAGTGATTCCGTCAAGATTCCTGGAGTTGCAATCCTCCCTACCCCTGGCCATGCTGAGAATCATACATCCTATGTCGTGAAGTCCGGAGGAAAGACCTATGTGATTGCAGGAGACGCGATCCGGGAGGAGCGCATTAAGACAGGAACCTTTGGAGTGCCTCCAAATCAGGAGTACATTGACAGCGCCAGGAAGATTGCAGAAATAGCTGATGTAATCATTCCTGGCCATGGAAGAATAATCCAAGGAAAGGATTTGGATGAGCTGAGGAAAGCAGTTTATCGGATGAAGGTGAAATGATGCCGCACACACTAAAACCAAAAATAAGAACCGTTCCGCACTGGCCGAAGCAGGGGATTATGTTTCGGGATATTACAACCTTGCTTAAAGACACAGAGGGTTTCAATCACATGGTTGAATTGTTTGTTTCTCGGTATAAAGATATGCAAATAGATGTTGTTGTAGGGATTGAAGCAAGAGGATTCATTACCGGAGCTGCGCTTGCCCACAGGTTGGGTGTTGGCTTTGTTCCGATACGGAAGCCGGGAAAGCTGCCTGCAGCCACTCTTTCAGAGGAATATGCGTTGGAGTATGGGAAAGATAAGGTTGAGATTCACAAGGACGCGATTGAGAAAGGAATGCATGTTTTGCTTGTAGATGATTTAGTTGCCACTGGCGGCACAATGCTGGCTGCTGCAAATCTTGTCAAAAAATTAGGAGGAGACGTTGTTGAGTGCAGCTTTATTGTTGACCTTCCTGATTTAGGCGGAAAGAAGAGGCTTCAGGACGCAGGATATCCTGTCTTTAACCTTGTTGAGTTTGAGGGGGAGTGATGCCCGCACCTATTGGTGCTGCACGGGATCTAACCAGAGCCGAAACACCCAAATATTTTTATATCTGTAAAGGCCTCTCGAGCTTATGATCACGCGAGACCTCTCCCTGGTTGGCAAAATTGCAGCCATCCTTTCTGGGCCTGTCACAGGGCTTCTTCCTCCACGACTGCAGATGCGCCTTTCTCAGGGGAACACTGAAGCCGCATCGCTTATGAGTACTACCTCAAGAATTACAAATCTCGTGTTGGGATTCTACGCTGCAGCTTCCACTGCAAGCAAGATATTTGGGGCGGATATCGACCCCACCCCTTATGATGCTGCTACCTGGCTTGGGCTTGCTGCTGCAGCCGACTCGTTTGTGCGCGAAGGCCTTTATGGGTTGTACTATCATTCAAACCATGGGATGGCAACCATGCATGACGTTTGGGGTGAGCCTCTCATTTCTCATCTTGATTCTGAGTTGCATCCTGAGTGGTATGGTATCAAACGGAAGTAGTATCAACGAGTATCAGCGGTCAAATTGAAGAATCAGCCTTAACTACAACCCAGCCTCTCTCCTCAGCGCTTCAGCCTTGTCCGTCCTCTCCCAAGTGAAGTCCAGGTCATTTCTGCCGAAGTGGCCGTAGGCAGCCGCCTTCCTGTAGATCGGCCTGAGAAGATCCAGCATCTGGATAATCCCTTTTGGCTTTAAGTTAAAATGCTTCCTGACAAGCTCATTGATCTTCTCTTCAGGGATCTTGTTTGTGCCGAAGCAGTCAACATTGATTGAGGTGGGTTCAGCGACACCGATTGCATAGGAAAGCTGGACCTCGCATTTCTCAGCCAAGCCAGCTGCCACAATGTTCTTTGCAACATATCTTGCTGCATAGGCTCCTGACCTGTCCACTTTTGAAGGATCCTTTCCTGAAAAGCAGCCTCCGCCATGCCTTCCAATCCCTCCGTAGGTGTCTACGATGATCTTTCTTCCTGTGAGGCCAGTGTCTCCCTCCGGGCCTCCAATCACGAATTTTCCTGTTGCATTGATATGGACCTTAGTGTTTGCATCCATGAAACTGCCGCAGACATACTTGACCACTTTCTCAAGGATGTCGCTCTTCAGCTGCTCTTCACTCACATCTTCAGTATGCTGCTGGGCAATGACGATTGCTGAGATCCTTTTAGGCGTTCCATCATGGTATTCTACAGAAACCTGGGATTTTCCGTCAGGCCCAAGCCCCTGGATGATGCCCTGCTTCCTGACTTCTGCAAGCCTTCTCGTGAGCTTATGAGCCATGATAATAGGAAAGGGCATGAATTCAGGAGTCTCGTTGCATGCAAACCCATACATCATTCCCTGGTCGCCAGCGCCCTGCTCTTTCTCACCTTTTTCCTCAACGCCTTGTGCTATATCTGCGCTCTGGCCATGGACGCTTACCAATACTCCTGCATCCTCGCAGTCAATCCCGAATTCAGGGTTGGTATAGCCTATCTCCCTCAGAACCCTTCTTGCGATTCCCTGGATATCTGCATACCCTTTTGTAGTTACCTCTCCTGCAACGATAATCAAGCCTGTTGTTGTGAGGCATTCGACAGCAACCCGTGACCTTGGATCCTGGACAATCAGTGTGTCCAGTATTGCATCGCTTATCTGGTCGCAAATCTTGTCCGGATGGCCTTCAGTCACGCTTTCAGAAGTTATATAGGTGATTTTTTGCATTGTTGATTCCCCCCGGATACTTGACCTTAGCGCTGGTGTTGTTTTCTTCTTTTTAAGTTTAATTGTATTTGAATATAGACGTATCAGTATGTAGGTAAGTAGGCAGTGGTGTAGCTTCATCAGCTTCGTTGTTGGGGATTACCGCAAATCCAAAGATCGCGCTGTACGGTTTTGGACCATACTTGCTTTTTGTGCCTGCTCTGAAGATGGATGCATGGTGATTTCTTTCTATGAGCGCCTGTCTTGCCTGAAGAAGCGCGTTTCCATAATCACTCCCTGGCAAAAATTTTTCTGCTTCATCCTCCAATGCAGTGTATATCCTGCCCCATAGTGCTCTTCCTGACAGAAACAGATGGCCTTTCATTGCTCTCTGGATCACGCCTTCTATCTTTCCTTCGTGCCTCTGATACTCCTCATTAATCATTCCTTCAATCATATCTTAGATGGGTCGAGGCTCCCTTTAAATAAACTCCTGTCAAAATTATTCTGATCGGAATAACTGCTTTCTTTGTTACCAAAATGAGACTACTTTGGAATGCTGACAATGGAAAGGTATTTATAGAAGTCTGGAGTGGGTTCTCTTAGTGATGGGGACTCGAATAGAAGTCATGACGCGGGGAAGTCTTGCTGCTTCTGATGGCCTTGTATTAAGCAGGCCGATACGCGTCTATAACATTGATGATGCCTTCCTTCCTGAAGAAACGAAGAGCGTCCTGGCGCTTCTTGCAGACCCTCTTGTTGATATTGCCTCAGCAAACCGCTCTGTTCTCCAGGGTTTCCCTCTTGAAGAAGGCTTTGTTCTGCCTGATGCGCTGATTGAGGTATCGCCAAAGCCAGGAGTGAATGACCCTGAAGGCCAGACTGCAAGGAAAGCCCTGGAGCAGGTTCTTGGAAGGCCGGTTGGAGAGGTTTCATTCGCTCAACAATACCTCTGGTCAGGAAAATGGGATGATGAGCAGTTCATTGGAATCAGGAAGATGCTCGCAAATCCTGTCACCCGTGAGGTTAAAGTTGCAGTGAGACGCGATCAAGACCCGCTAGCTGAGATTGGATTTCATTTTCCGTATGTTGAACTCCCCAAGGTTACTCCTTTTAAGTATGTTGATATCATGATTCCGGATAACAATCTGGTAGAGCTAAGCAATAACCGCCTTCTTGCCTTGAATCTTGAAGAGATGCTGACTATTAAGAGGCTGTTTGCAGATCCGCAATCTGTTGGAGCAGATTCTGATTATCTTCTCCAAAGAAGAAAGCTTGGCTTAGAGGCAATGCCAACAGATGCAGAGCTTGAAGGCATTGCACAGAAATGGTCAGAGCATTGCTGCCACAAGAAACTCAATGCACTCTGGGGGTACACTTCTGATGATCTGAATGATGAGGCGGGGCTGCCCACTATAACCGACAGTATCTTCAAATCTATCATTAAGGCATCCACTGAGAGGATTTCTCGATATATTAACTGGCTTAAGTCTGTTACTGAAGACAATTCTGGGGTTATTGAATTAAACAGGAGATGGAATCTTTCCCATAAGGTTGAGTCGCATAACCATCCTTCAGGCCTGGATGGGTTTGGAGGAGCAGACACAGGCACAGGGGGGGTTCTCCGGGATCCTGGGTGCACAGGAAAAGGCATGCATCCTGTCTCAAGCCAGTACGGCTTTAGGACACCACATCCGGATTCTTACAAAGACCTTCCTCTGGATATCCAGTCTCCTGTAAGGACTCTGGAGGGTGTCGTTGCAGGTGTTGAGGATTATGGAAACAAATTCGGGGTTCCAACCCAATGCGGCAGCGTCTTTATTGATGATGGATGGCTTAAGCCTGGAGTTCTTGTTGGCTGCGTTGCTGTTGCAGAGTCAGAAATTGATGGAGTGCCAACACACACTAAAAATATAGAGCTTGGTTATATCGCATTATCTTTAGGGGGCAGAGTCGGAAAGGATGGAGTCCATGGAGCAACTGCTTCTTCAATAGCTCTTTCTGCTGATGCAGAGCAAAGGCAGGATATTAACCAAAGCGTGCAGATAGGAGCTCCAATTGTTGAGAAAGGGGTTTTTGAAGCCATGGATGCTTTACGAAGTATCGGATATATTGAAGCAACTCAGGATTGCGGAGCAGGCGGCTGGAATTCTGCTGTTGGAGAATTAGCTGAATTACTCCATCACATGGAGAAGAAAAGATATGAGATACAAACCTTCTTTATTGAACAAGGCATCACTTCTCAAAGCAGCATTGAAGAGCGGCTTTCTGCAGTTTCAGAGATCCTTCCTGAACGGATCGCTTCTCCTTTCTATGATCAGATGCGCTCAGAAATAGATTCTGGGGAGATCTTTCCAAGAAAAAGCAACGGCAAAGGAGGGGTTGTGATGGATCTGACCCATGTTCTTGAGAAGTATGCAGGCTTGGCAGGATGGGAGAAGCTGATTTCAGAGGCTCAGGAAAGAGTGGTGATTGTGATCAAGCCAGAGAATCTTGAACATGTAGCAGAGATCTGCAAGCATAACAATGTTGAGGCAACCCAGATTGCTGTCTTTGATGATACTGGCTATTATCATGTCAAGGACCAGGACACCCCAATCGTGTTCCTTCCGATAGATTTCCTTGATCAGGGATTGCCGCAGATGAGGATAAAGGCGCACTGGGCTCCAAGCAAGAACCAAGAGCCTGAGATTGAGCCTTTAGAGAATCTTACTGATACCTTGCTGAACCTGGTTGGCAGGCCGAACATGCAGAGTTATGAGTGGATTGTAACGAGATACGACCATGAAGTCCAGGGAGGAAGCCTGATCAAGCCATTAGTCGGGATCGGCAGAGCAAAGAGCGACACTATTGCCTATCATCCGGTGCTTGGAGAGAACGAAGTTGTTCTCGAGACCTGGGGCTCAAACCCCTGGCAGGGAGACATTGATGCACATCACATGGGAAGGAACAGTGTTGTTGACGCCATCGGCAGAATCGTTGCTGCAGGAGGCCATCTTCCTGACAGGGATACCTACAAGATTACTTTTAATGGAAATACAACATGCCCGAAGCCAGAGGAAGATCCTTATGTTGCTGCCCAGGTCATGAGGATGCTAAAGGGGGCTGCTGATGCCGAAGAAGCGTTTAATGCTCCCACAATCTCAGGAAAAGACAGCACATCCATGGAGAGGACCTACACAAGCACAGAGACAGGGAAAAACGTGCATGTGAAAGCAAAATGTGAGCTGCTGATGAGTGCTGTAGGAGTAATCCCTGATGACTCAACATTAACAACCTCTGATTTCAAGCTTCCTGGAGATCTTGTGTATATTGTTGGGGAGACAAGGAACGAATTAGGAGCCAGTGAGTTCTATCTGCTCCACGGAGAGACAGGAAGAAATGTCCCCAAGTCAGATTTTGCAGAGATAAAGGAAAGGTATGCTGCAGTGAGCAACGCCATCAAGCAGGATCTGGTTCATTCGTGCCAGTACATTGCCAAAGGCGGCCTGGCTGCTAGCCTTGCAAACTCATCGCTTGGAGGCGACCTTGGTGTCTTTGTGGAACTGGGCGCTCTCGATACTCCTTTGGGAACGAGGCCGGATACTCTCTTGTTCTCTGAATCAACAGGAAGATTTGTTGTAAGTGTGCATCCCTCAAACCGAAAAGAGTTTGAGGAATCAATGAAAGGAGCGTATCTCAGGCTGATAGGAGATGTTCGGAAAGATAAGGAATTCAAAATAACAAGCTATGGAGCTGGCGTTGTAGCAACAACTGTCGATCAATTACGGGAAGCAAACAAAGGAACGATCACACCTGAAAGACTGAGGTCTGCCTAGATGAAAAAACCAAGAGTCTGTGTTATACGGTTTGATGGAACAAATTGCGACAGAGAGGCTGCTCATGCCTTTAATCAGGTCGGAGCACACGCAGAGATTGTCCATATCAATTCTTTGCGGCACCATTATAATCCTGTCTTCGGCCAAAGCAGATTGAGCGCCAGTCCTGTAGATATCCTAAGGCTTGGTGACTACCATATCCTTGCGATTCCAGGAGGATTCTCCAAAGGAGACTATGTAAATGCAGGAGTCATAGCCAGCCAGGAGTTAAAGCAGTATCTTGGAGATGAGATTAGCAAATTTATTGATGACGGAAAGCTGATTATCGGAATCTGCAATGGCTTTCAGATTCTTGTGAAAGCAGGATTATTGCCGATGTTTGATGGCCAGAAAGAACAGACCGTAACCTTGACATATAACGACAGCCAGAGATTTGAATGCAGATGGACACGATTAAAGGCCGCTGAAGGCAACAGTTGTGTGTGGACCAATGGAATCAGCACTATTGAGCTTCCTGTTGCTCATGGCGAGGGCAAGTTCTATGCAGCTCCGGACACGCTCAGAAGATTATTTGACAATGGGCAGGTTGTGTATCAATATGTTGATCAGGATGGAAATCCAGCAAAGGAGGTTCCAGATAATCCCAATGGATCTTTGGAGGCAATTGCAGGGATCTGCGATCCGACTGGAAGGATATTCGGCTTGATGCCCCATCCTGAAAGATACAATACTCCTTTGAACCATCCTCTTGCTTCATTGCAGAGGATTTTGGAAAGAAGCTATGTTGACAAGGATAATCCTGCAATTGCTGAAAGGCTGAGGTTAGCTGGAAGCCTGCCCAAAGAAGGAGCAGGGCTTCAGATATTGAAGAATGGAGTTGACTATGCAGCTCAGCATTTGATGTAAGAGGTGAAACAATGGCAAAGGTTATGATTGTCGGAAATGGCGGGCGGGAGCACGCATTAGGATGGAGCATAGCACAGGATCCTGAGGTTGAAGAGGTTCTGTATGCAAAAGGAAATCCCGGAACAGCAGCAGAGGAGAAATCCAGGAATGTAGTTGTTGACGCAAAGCCTCTTGATGGAACAAAAAAAGTGAATTTTGAAAAGCTTGCAGATATTGTTGAAAAGGAATCCATAGAGATGATTGTTGTTGGTCCTGAGCAGCCCCTTCTTGATGGAATTACTGATTTTTTCCATGACCGGGGATATACGCATATATTCGGGCCGACAGCACGGGCATCTCAGATAGAGGCAGATAAATTCCTCTCTGAGCAGCTGATGGCATCGCTTGGCATACCAAGGGCAGCATCGTATCTCTGCCCCAATCCGGGTTCTGCAAGGAAATGGATACCTAAAGTGGATTCCGAGGGCGTTGTTCTCAAGCCTCGTGGCCCCACAGGAGGCAAAGGAGTCCTGGTTTGCGGCACCAAAGAAGAGGCATTAGCAAAGCTTGACAGCCATGCAGAAAAATATGGCCATGAACTCCTTGTTGTTGAGCGCCTCTTTGGCCAGGAATTCTCTGTGTTTGGAATTGCAGACGGGAAAAGCTTCCTTCCAATTGAGACTGCTGTACAGGACCATAAGCCTCTTTACGATAATGACCAAGGCCCGAACACAGGCGGAATGGGCGCTTACTGCCCTGTCCCTATTGCTGATGCAGACATTGTGCGTAGGGCTGCAGATACCATGATGACCCCCATTATCCGCAAGCTTGCAGAGATAGAAACGCCCTATACCGGCTTCCTCTATGCAGGCATGATTATGACAGTAGAAGGCCCAAAGGTTCTGGAGTACAACTGCAGGCTGGGAGATCCTGAGACCCAGGCTCTTGTGATGATGCTAAAGTCAGGGCTCTATCAGCCAATAAAACTTGCTTTGGAAGGAAGGCTGCATGAGGCCCTATTCCCTCTTAAGGAAGGCGCTGCTTGTTGCGTGGTGATGGCTTCAGATGGATATGGTGAACGAGAAAATTTTGCGACAGGATTTCCAATCTCAGGATTAAAGGAGACAGCTGCTTGGCATGTCAAAGTCTTTCATGCCGGAACCGCAATAGATGATAAGGATGAAGTAGTGACTGCAAGCGGGCGTGTATTGGGAGTCACAAGCTATTCAGAGCAAGGCTTGGCTGAAGCACTGGAGCAAGCCTATGCGTCTGTCCAATTTATTGATGCAGCAACAATGGGAGCTAATAATCGGAACGTCTTCCATTACCGAACGGATATTGGGGCAAAGGGGTTAAAATGAGAAACGGAACTTTGGATCTGACGCCACTCTACTCTCCCAAGAAGGATCCGATGAGGCTTGCCTTATTCATGTCAGGCACAGGCTCGAATGTGAAGAAGATACTTGACACGTATATTGAGCAACGCTCAAGCGGAGATGTTTCCTTTGAGCCTGTCTTTCTTTTTACTGATAATATGGAATCCAACGCCTCAACAATCCAGGAGGAGTACAAGGAGAAAGGTATTGATATCAACCTTTTCTGTAATCCTATACAAAGTTACTATAAAAAGGCGAATGAGAGGGAACACGCCCTGAGCGACATGGACGTGCGTGCCAACTATGATGTTGTCCAGAGTGAAGCCTTAAAGCTGTTTTCTGTGGATGCAGTTTGCCTCGCAGGCTATGACTGGGTGGTCACTCCTGTAATCTGCGAGAATTTTGTTACAGTCAATGTCCATCCTGGAGATTTGCGTGTCCGAGGAAGCAACGGGAGGCCGAAATACCGGGGTCTGGGCTGGATTCCTAGCGCAAAGGCTATCCTTGCAGGGGAGAATGAGGTATACACCTCTGTGCATCTCGTAACTCCTGATCTTGACTGCGGCCCTTTGATGGGTATCTCAGAGCCCCAGCCGCTTTCGCGGGAAATCCTGGATCTGGATGACAGGGTTGCGGCCTTAGGTGGTGGAAATATCATTAAGGAAATCAAAGCATTTATGGACGGGTTTAACGCCATCATGGACCAGGCCAAGCCATTGGTGAATGGGCCTCTGGCAGCAGCGCAGCAAAGAGGGACCGAGCTCCCTGACTTAGACCAGATAACTGCTGAAAAATATCCCCTTTATGGCTATGCAAAAGACTGCCAGGAGCGATTAAAGGTGCATGGAGATTGGGTCATATTTCCAAAAGTGATTGATTCATTAGCAAGAGGGAAATATGCAAAGGATGGAAAAGGCAGTCTCTATTTTGACGGTGTGCAAATCCCGAATGGATGGCAGTTTGGAGTGGGTGAGTAAAAAAAGCAGGCTGAGGTCGAACAATGACTATACGAGACGCACAAGGAACCGTTGATGATAAAATACCTGTAAAGAATGTTCTGGTGAGTGTTTTTGACAAGACAGGGCTCGAGGTATTAATCCCTGGATTGGTCGAAGCACAAGATGCAAATGGAATGGAAGTTATGATCATGTCGACAGGAGGAACGTATAAATCAATTGAAGCAATCCTGGGACCCTCGGCAGAAAAGCATTTGACTGAAGTTGCAGAGTACACACAATTCCCTGAGATGGAAGGGGGATTAGTCAAGACTCTGCACCCTAAGATTCATGCAGGTATATTGGGGGAGCGGAATAACCCAGCTCATCAGGCCTATCTCCAAGATCAACTTGGTGGAGCAGTGTATATCGATATGGTTGTGGTGAATCTTTATCCTTTCAAGGATATTGTTTCTAAGATTCAGGCTGGCGAAGTCAATCCGAAAACAGGAAAACCTTATGATTTTGAGTCAGCACGGGGGAACATTGATATTGGAGGGCCTGCAATGATACGCGGAGCTTCGAAGAATTTTCTTGGTTGCGCTGCTGTCTGTGATCCCGCTGATTACGTACGTGTTCTGCAGACCATCCTGGCGAATGATGGCTGCACGACATTTGACCAGAGGACGGAACTTGCTCCAAAGGCTTTTGAAATGAGTGCTGCATACGACAATACTATTGCTAGGTATATGCTTAACGAGATTGTGCGGAATCGTCAGGCTCTTCGGAACTGCTACACATTTTCTGATACGAGGTGAATAAAATGGAAAAACTTCAGACAATGTATAAAACAATCCTTGGAGACCATTTTCCAAGTACTATGGAGATCAGATTTGGGGAGTCCGTATTTCTGTATGAGAAAGTAGGGTGGGAGATCGGAGGCGAAATAAAGGGATTGAGATATGGAGACAACCCTGGCCAGACGGCTGCGTTGTATAAGCCCATTAACGGGAATCTTGTGCTTGGTGATGTGCGGATATTATATGATGGGAAGTGGCTTGCATCAAGCCCTGAGCTTCTCCAGTCAGGGAAGCATCCAGGCAAGACCAACATCACTGATCCTGACAATGCATTGAATATCCTGAGATATTTCATGGATGCTCCTGTTGCAGCAATCATGAAGCATAACAACCCATGCGGAGTCGCGGTTGGAACTACGCTGCTGGATGCATACCAAAAAGCAAACATGGCTGATCGGGTTGCTGCTTTTGGCGGGACAATTGCATTAAACCGCACTCTTGATAAGGAGACTGCAGAAGCTATTATCCAGAACTATTCAGAGGTTGTGGTAGCTCCTGACTATGAGGAAGGAGTCCTGGGCATCCTGGCAACATCAAAGAATCTGAGAGTCATGAGGATAGCCAACATGGACGGGCTGCATGAGTATATCGGGTTTCCTGTCTTGGAGTTCAAAACTCTCATAGATGGAGGGCAGCTTGTGCAGACCTCATTCATCCCTCAGGCACGAACCTTGGATGATATCAAGGCCCTGCCCTTAGGCTATCATGAAACAAAAACACGAGGAAGATTTGAGATCAAGAGAACGCCGACTGAAGCAGAATATCTGGATATGGGGTTTGGATGGCTTGTGGAAAGTGGAGTGGCGTCAAATTCAGTCCTCTTTGTTAAGGATTTGGCAACAGTCTCTATCGGAACTGGTGGCCAGGATCGCGTAGGCATTGCAAAGCAAGCGGTGAGAAAGGCTTACGATAATTGTAAGGATACTCTTTGTTTCCAGGAAACCGGAGCGCTCTCTTTCAATGAGCTGGAGCTTGGCCTCAGCGGTAAGGAGATTCCTACCAGGAAAAGCAGGGAAATCTTTGAGTCTCTTAAAGACCCCCAGCAGCTTCAAAGATCCATCCTCTGGTCTGCACAAGAAAGCAAGGGAGGACTTGAAGGCGCAGTTGCAGTTTCAGACGCATTCTTTCCGTTCAGGGATGGTGTTGATGTGTGCCTGAATGAAGGGATTACTGCAATCATCCAGCCCGGAGGAAGCGAGAGGGATTTTGAGGCCATCCAAGCATGCAATGAAGCAGGAGCAACAATGGTGTTTACAGGCCAGAGGAGCTTTAAGCATTAGCAATGATCCGAATCATCGACTGCGGAAGCCAGTACACCCAAAACATTGCAAGAAGGGTGAGAGAGCATAAAGTATATGCAGAGATTGTTCCTTTCCATACCATTCCTTCTGAGATCTTCAAGTCAGATCTTGAGGGCATTATCATCTCAGGAGGCCAGTACAGCGTGTATGAAAAGGGCAGCCCGCTTTATCCAAAAGAGATCCTGGAAAGCCCTGTTCCAATCCTAGGCATCTGCTATGGCCAGCAGTCGATTGCTTATCTACTGGGGGGGAAGGTGGAGCAGACCAGCAACAAGGAATATGGCAAGACAACACTCAATGTTCTTGCCGAAAGCCCACTCTTCAGCTCCCTGCCTGAAACACAGTTCACTGTCTGGATGAGCCATGGCGATGTTGTTACAGAAGCTCCTTCTGGTTTCCAGATTGTTGCCAAGTCAGCAGCAGGCCATGTCGCCTCAATGCAGAATACACACAGAAATATCTACGCAGTCCAGTTCCATCCAGAGGTTGACCATACCACCTATGGAAGGAAGATCCTTGACAATTTCCTGAAGATATGCAATGCCCAAAGAACCTGGAATTCTGCAAAACAATATGAAATGATTGTTGAAGCCATTTCCAGGCAGGTTGAAGGAAAACACGGGATAGGGGCGGTGAGCGGCGGGGTTGACTCGACAACAGCCGCTGTCCTTATGAATAGGATTGCAGGAAAAAGCTTCTATCCTATTTTTGTTGATACTGGATTGTTGAGGCTTAATGAAGCAGAGGAAGTAAAGCAAAGGCTTGGCAAGCTTGGGATTGGCCTCTATTTTGTGGATGCTTCCCAAAGATTTCTCAGTAAGCTGAACTCTCCGTCAAGCTTCAGCCCGGTTGTTGATTCTGATAAAAAGAGGAAGATCATTGGCACTACGTTCATCCGGGTTTTTGAAGAAGAATCTCGGAAAATCGAACAGCGCGAAGGCATCAAGATAGACTATCTTCTCCAGGGTACTCTCTACCCTGATGTGATCGAGAGCGTTGCTGTTCATGGCTCTTCTTCGACGATAAAACGCCATCATAATGTCGGGGGATTGCCTGAAGACCTGAGGCATCAGCTTGTTGAGCCTTTCCGGGATCTCTTCAAGGATGAAGTGAGGAAGATCGCTCTTGAGGAACTTGGCATCCCTGAAGAGGTTGTCTGGCAGCATCCATTTCCAGGCCCCGGGCTTGCAGTCCGCATCATTGGGGCAGTTACGCCTGAAAAGCTCGATATCGTGAGAAAAGCAGATGCGATTTTTATGGAAGAATTAAACCAAAGAGGATTATGCAGAAAGGTAAGCCAGGCATTTGCAGGAGTCCTTGATTCAAAGGCTGTCGGAGTCAAGGGGGATAAACATGTCCATGAGGCAATTGTGGCGTTGAGGGCCATTGTTACCCGTGATTTCATGACTGCTGATGCCTATCCTTTTGAGCTGGATGATCTGCAGGCGATCTCTACCCGAATCATGAACGAGGTTCCAGGTGTCTGCCGTGTTTTTTATGACACCTCGCAGAAGCCTCCTGCAACGGTAGAGTGGGAGTGAAGAGAATGGGAAACGTCGAAGACTACATCGAAACTGTGATAAAGAGTGGTGACACGGGTTCTGCCTTGATTGCACAGCAGGTAGCTCAGACGCTAAGGAATTCAAAGCTTGTGGATATAATTAAGGAAGGGATGCACGGGATTAATGTTTTGAGGATACCCCAAGATTATTATGCTGCAGTGCATTCAGCGGCTGGGGATCCTAAGGAGCCTAATCTTGAGAAGTACACTGCTTCTTTAGTGGACCGTTTGGTTGGCCAGGCAGAGGAAATGGGATTCCAGCCACATGGCTTTGCTGATGTGATTGACATCCCTAAGATCAGATTGGATGTTTTGGCGGCTATTACTGGAACTCTTAAAGAAAAAGCAGATCAGCATGGCCTAGCGATCCTGAATGGAGAGCTGGCAGGTCTTGGGAGCCGGGTGAACGGAATTGCTAACAGCATTGGAACGATGATCAGCATTGCACCGAAGGACAGGTATCCTATGGCTGCCATTCCTGGGGTTTTTGCAAGCCGGACATTTCGTTATGCCCTATTCGATCATCAGGGAAAGCCTGTTTTTATCAATGCTGACGGAGTTGGGACCAAGGTAGAATGCTATGAGCGCTCAGGAAGCTATGAAAAAGTGATCCATGATTTCGATGCCATGACTCTTGATGACGCAAGCAAACTTGGAGCTGACCCCAAGGTTGTTGCTGGCGTTGTTGAAACAAGAGGGGATATCCCTTTTGGCAGGATCGCTGCTGAGGCACAGGCAGTTGCAAAGGAATTGGGATTTCTTTCCCTTCTTTGCAGGGAAGATGTAGGCGACCGCATCCGAGGCTACTCAGAGTCTTGCTACAATCTGAGCGGCTCTGTTGTAAGCACCATTGACGAGGAACGGCTTGCGCATCCTTTGAAGCCTTCTGCTGGAGAGTCCTTGGTTGCAATTCGCGGCAAGCCAAATCCGCGCTCAAATGGCATTACTGTGAGAAGAAGGATCATGGTTCGGCTCTTCGGTGAGGACTGGCACACCAAAGAGGAAGGGAAACCATTTTTGGAGTATCTCACAGCGCCATCCACAATCCTCTACGGTGTCTTTAAAGACCTTATTGATCAGAGCCTTGCAACAAGCGTCTACCATATGAGCGGAGGAGCGTTCGAAGGAAAGCTTGCGAAGCCTTTAGCTAGTCATGGCTTGTTCATTAAGTTGCAGGACCTGTTTCCGCCCGATTACAGGGACTTGGCTCTTGTGGAAGCAGCGCAGCTCTCTGCAGAGGAGGCATATGGAATGTGGCCGATGGGGAATGATGGATTTATATCGACGGCAGATTCCGATGCAGCCATACGTGCTATTAAAAAATACGGATTAGAGGCCAGAGCTGTTGGACACCTCCAGCCTGCCCAGGATGGCAAGACGGGCGTTGAGCTTATCGGTTTTCATAAGAAGCATGTCTATTTTTCCGGCAGGGATTAGTGCGGTTTTCGTTAGAGGATTCCCTCAGTTTCCAAAGTTCTATATAGTAGTTATGACTATTAAATTATAGTCAAAAAGAGATGATTACCTATATCGGGAAGAAATAAGGAGAAGCGAACATTTCGAGCTTTATCATAAAGGTACTTGAGGTTGGAATGAAGTTATCAGGCTGATATATGTTATTAAAAATAAGCGGAAGAAAGGCGATAAAATCGAAATTGAAGATGATAAGTTTTACATTTTGTGTGAATTGAAAGATAAAATCCTGTATGTTATAAACGTCAAAAGAAAATAAAGATGATTAATATGGAAAAATGCCCAAAATGTGATGGAAAGATGAAAGAAGTCAAAGTAAAAATTCAAGATGCAGATAGTCCTGTAACGAGTTATCAATGCGCCAAATGCGGATATTTTTATTTTGAAAAGAAATCAATCAGCAAGGCAATAAACGAAATCAAAATAACGGAGACTCCCTTGGCAATAAAACAGAAAATAATAAAACTTTCTCATGATGGGCTTGGCATGTATATCAACCGGGATGTTGCCCGGAGCTTAAATCTGAAAGGCGGTGAAGAAGTCTTTGTTTCTGTGCCGGATAAAAATCGCCTTATTGTGAATTTAGCACATCCTTGAAACTGGGAGGCTCCGGCGAACCTACCGGAGTGGGCAGCCGACTCGGAATTCGGCAATTTGAGAGAGTAAAGTGCAACGACATTCTTTCTTCAATCCTTATGAAACGGAGGTGGCATTGAAAAGTCATGCAGCGCCCTCTTGTGAGCCATTATAACGGAGCGGCGGCACAGCGACAAGGGGGTTGTCCCATCCGGGGAATGTCGCTACTCTGCCTGACTTGTGCATAGCGAACTTGGCGCTGCCGAGCGAAGCGAGCAACTTTTCAATGCGACCGAAACGGAAGAACATTTATATATCAAATAGCCTCTTTTATATTCGGATGGTTCTAAGACAAGCAACAAAAGAACAAGCGAAAGAAGAAATTAAAAGACTAGACAACGAAATTGGCCAAGAAGTCTATACCTTATATGGCATTACTGAAGAAGAAAAGAAGCTTATCGAGGAAAGCCTGAAATGAAAAAGATAACCAATCCAAAAGATAAATATCCTTCCTTAATCTCAGATATAGGCGATCTTTTGGAGCAAGGCAGAACGCACGCATATCATGCAGTGAATGAAATCCTTGTCAAAACATACTGGGAAATTGGAAAAAGGATTGTTGAATTTGAGCAGTATGGGAAGGAAAAGGCAGAGTATGGCTCTGCGCTTCTGGAAAACCTTTCCAAAGACTTGAGGTTAATGCATGGAAAAGGGTTTAGCAAGAGCAACCTTGTTTATATGAGGCTGTTTTATCTTAAATATCCAAAAAGTGAGACGCTGTCTCACCAATTGTCATGGAGCCATTATTTTGAGCTTTTAAAGATAGAAGATGATTTAGAGCGGTCATTTTATGAGAAGCAGAGCATTACTGAGAAATGGAGCAATAGAGAACTAAAAAGACAGAAAAATTCAGCTCTGTTCAAGCGCTTAGCATTGAGCAAGGATAAGAAAGGGATAATCCAATTATCGAGAAAAGGGCAGATTATTGATGACGCTAAAGACTTAGTAAAAGATCCTTATGTTTTTGAATTTCTGAAACTGCCCGAGGATTATCGCTACTCTGAAAAAGAGCTTGAGCAGAGAATTATTGATAATCTGCAAATGTTCCTGCTTGAACTTGGAAAAGGATTTTCATTTGTTGGCAGGCAATATAGGATTACCTTAGGCAACAGGCATTATTATGTGGACCTCGTGTTTTATCATAGAATCCTGAAATGCTTTGTTTTGATAGACTTGAAGATAAACGAAGTGAATCATGCGGATATCGGGCAGATGAATACCTATCTCAACTATTTCAAAAGCGAGGAATGCTCTGAAGGAGACAACCCTCCTATCGGAATTGTTCTTGCCGCTGAAAAAGAGCATATAGAAATCCAGTACGCGTTGGGAGGGCTATCCAATAAGCTATTTGTTTCAAAATATCAGCTATACCTTCCAGACAAAGAAGAGCTGCAAAAAAAACTGCAAAATCTGCTTGAGACTAAGGATGAATAGCAAGCAAACCGGCTCAAAAGCACAATTAGAAAAAGAAATCCAAAAGCTGGACCATGAAATAGACGAAGAAGTCTATAAGCTGTACGGAATCACTGAAGAAGAAAAGAAGCTTATCGAGGAAAGCCTGAAATGAGCACGTTCACTAATAAGACCGGATTGCAGATTCTGGAATTCATTAATAGACAGAAAATCAATTATGGCAAGGATAATTTGTCCAAGATGGTTTGGCACGAATTTAGAGGATTTTCGATACAGCAAGCAAACGATCTCTTATCACAGCTTATAGAGAAAGGCTACTTGAAAGAGATGAATGTTGGCCTAAGCTTTTCAATAATTGTAGTGTCCTTGACAGAAAACGGAAAGGAAGCTGTAAAGAATCAGGATGAAATTATTTTGGATTTTCAAAGGTTCTACAATGCGCCTTTCAAGCCCGCTACAGATATAGGCATAGTTGATAAAGATATATTAGAAGAGTACTACAACATCAAAAGAGAGCTGGTGGAATTGCAGAAAAGAGAGGAAGTATTGAAAGCCACTATAAAAGATGCGATGGTAGAAAATAATGTCAATGAGCTTCATTCAGAATTTCTGGAATTATACTGCAAGAAGGCAGAGCGGATAACCTATCCTAAAGAAAAGATAGAAAAATACGTTCCGGATGATATTCTCAATAAAATAAGAACAGTGAAAGAAAGCATTATTCTAATAACAAAACTTAAAACAGATGCAGGCGGAAGCCAATGACAAAAATACTCCAACTAAACATATCATTAGAAGGCATAACGCCAAAAATCTGGAGAAGATTTTTAGTAAAAGAAAATATCACCTTTCAGGAACTGCACGACACTATTCAGATAGTTATGGGCTGGGATGACTATCATATGTTCGAGTTTCAGATAAATGACGTTTGCATTTCAGCAGAGGAAGAAGGGCATAATCTGGCTGAGTCCAGCTTCAAAAAATTATATCAGTCGCCTGAGTTTATTAAGATGCTTGAGCAAACAAAGCTGAAAAATGGCTTTGCATCCTTAGACGTTGATAAAATCAATAAGATCCTAAAAGAGCAAGAAAAAAACAAAAAGACTGTCGCCTACAAGCTAAAATCCAAGATAAGTGCCTTGATTAATTCAGAGAAGCAAAGATTCAATTACGTATACGATTTCGGCGATAATTGGGAACATACACTCATTGTTGAAAAGATTCTATATTCTGCTGATGCTCTATTTATCCCTTTTTGCTTAGGTGGCGAGAGGGCTTGTCCTCCTGAAGATTGTGGAAGCGTTCCAGGATATTATGAGCTGCAAAAAATCAAGAAGAATAAAAATAATAAGGAATACAAAGAGAGAATTGTCGAATGGCTTGGAGAGGATTTCGACTTCGACCATTTTGGCCTTGATGAAACAAACAAAGAGCTTCAGAGGTTGGTCAAAATTGACGGAAGGGCAAGATACGGGGTGCTAAAATGACCCAAAAAACACTTGATAGAAAAGATGTAGGCAATCCAAGCATTTGGTCAGACGGCTCTTTCGCTGAAACTTTAGGTCCAGCAGATATGAAGACTAAACTGCGCGTTTTCCGCAACCTTTAAATACCTCCTATTAACTATCGTTAATCTATGGAACAGCTCCACGATCAAGCAAAAATAACAAGGGACCTTACTATTCAGGAGATCTTCCAGTTGTATCCAGGGAAGGCGCAAAAATTAGCCCAGATCATGACTTCTGCAGGCCTGCACTGCATCGGCTGCGGAGCTTCTGTGTTTGAGACGATTGAAGAAGGAGTCTTAGGCCATGGGATGAGCGAAGAGGAGCTTGATTCTCTCGTGAAGGAATTGAATGATGAAGTGCAGCGGACAGAAAGCGTCAATGATGCCGTTGGCATTACGAAGCATGCAGCAGAAAAAGTCAAGGAGCTTTCAAAGAAGTTTAAGAAAGAAGGCTGGGGCATCAAGGTTGGCCTTATGAAAGCAGGCTGTTCAGGCTACCAGTATGATATTGCGTTCCAGGAAAAGGCCGGAAAGGATGATGTTGCCTTCGAATCCGCAGGCGTAAATGTATTTGTGGATAAGCATGATCTGGAGAAGCTGAACGGAAGCGAGATCGACTGGGTTGATGGCTTGCAGGGAGCAGGCTTCAAGGTCAACAACCCGAATGTGCACCACAGCTGCGGCTGCGGAAGCTCGGTTGGATTCTAAATTCTTACTCTCTTACTTTGCATGGCGTTCAAAATGAAGGTTGCCGCCAATTCCGCGAGGCTCAATCAACATAGGATGCGCAGCGGAAGGGGAGGCTCCATCCGGGAGGGAACCGCTCCTTTCCGTGAACAGCCAGAGCCGAGCCGGCGGCAACCCGCAAGATTTTGAACGCCATTTGGCATCTAAAGTTTTATAAAGCGTCAGCATTCTCCATTTTCCATGGCTAAACTTGTTTTTTTATCAAGCAACCAGGAGAAAGAGGTTGCGGACGGAGGGCCGATCAAGGAAGCTCTTGAGGAAGCAGGAGTTCCATTCGGCTGCAAGGACGGGATCTGCGGAACCTGCATGCTGGAAATTGAAGAAGGCATGGAGAACCTTTCTGAGAAAAATGAAAAAGAGATGGATTTGGTTGGGGATGATGCGAAGATGAGGCTGGGGTGCCAGTGCAGGATCAAGAAAGGCGTTGTGAAGATTCAGGGGTATTAGGTCAGGAGCCTCTTCTTTCTATCGTCTTTCCCTGGCTTTTCTGCAATGCTCCATAAATACCTAAATGTAGCTAAATTCGTTTTTGTTATTCCCTCATTCTCTATAAGTATCGCATAGTACGGCTCTGACCATACAAAGATTGCAGTTTTATCATGCCATACCATCATCGTCGTTGAGGATATCAAATGCTCTGGAATAAACCGATACTCTTCATTCTTTCCTATAAAGAATTCATCCTTTTTTCTTCCTAGTATCTTTCCAGGCAATTTTAGTTTTTCTGCATGTTTAACAAAGACAGTATTCTCTAATTCAAAGATAGAACATGCCTCTTGTGCTCCGCCAAGAATAAAATATGCCTTTTCATCTTTGAGAATCATCTTGAGAATTGTATGTATTCCCTCTCTGCCGCGGTAAATTTCAACTTTTGTTTCTGGAATTAATCTTTTTTGCCTCGCTTTAAGTTCAGGAAGAATCTTTTTCAAATCCTGCGCTTTTTGTTGGATATCTGTAAGGAGAGTTCCAGGATCTGATGCGGAGAAATATTTGACGTTGTTTTTGAGTATATAAGAAGCCAGGCCTCTTCCAATCAGTCTATTGACAATCTGGTACATATGCACCCTGCCTAACCCCGTTCTTTCGGCTAATTTCGCAGCAGGAGACTCTCCCAAGTCCAAAAGAGCAAGATACGTTTTAACTTCCTGTTCTTCAAGCCCTAATCTATGTAAGGTGGCAGTTATATCAGTCATACCTTAGGGGGTATTGAGATTGTTTATAAACCTTTCTAATTGTTGTCACAAAATTACAACAAATATTAATATAGGTATTGTGTTACCCCTTTGGTATAACAATCAGAAGGTGAGAAAAATGACACTTTACAACGCTATCATAGATATAGAAAGAGACAAAGAACATTGTAAACGGTGCTCGGATTCACGAAGAGCACGAAGAATATATTTAGAGCAAACATTGGAACAGTTCAGAGAAGAACTGCCGTCTTTACGAGAAAGAGCAAAGGCGCTTGCCTCAGACCTACGAGAAGTTGAGAAAGAGGTAAGACGAGGAAGCACAATTCAATACCATAGACTTTCAGAGTACTGGGGTCAAGAGAAAATATCAAATCTGGATTCTCTTGCTGAAATTTTCGGGAAAGATATTTGGTCTGGCAACACCAGAACTTACAGTTCTCACGACGATCGCCCACTTAGGGCAGTTAAACAAGGGATTCTTTGGCAGTGTAACGGGAATATCTATAGTAATCCCGGAATTGCAAGAAAAATAAGAAATGCAGCGATTGCAACAAGCGTTGCTATTGGGGTAGGTTTGGGAATTGCTGGTCTTGCAGGACTTCAAGAACTAATTGATAGTGGCGCCAATTATGCTTTCCAAGACTTAGGGCTTAAAGTATTACCTGCGGTATTTGGCGGTTTTGCAATCTTGGGTTCCACGATATATGTTTTGGAGAATGTTAAGAATCCGTTTGAAAATGTTGCAAAACATTTTGAAGAGAGGTCTCAGTACGTTTTGGAAAAACTGCCAGAGATTTCAAAGTAACGTTTGAGATTCCAGCCTATCTTTTTTACATTTATAGCAAACGAAGTAAATTTTCGTATGTTTTTTCGTTTGATATATAAGGAAGAATTTACAACTTATCTACGATTACTAAGTTCTTCCGCTTTAGTTAAGGGCGGGAGTTTACTTCATACTGCGACTGGAGTTCTAGCATCGTAGTAACCTAAATTTTATTAGCTTTCCCTCCCTTTCATCAGTTCTATATTTTACGCAAGACAAAATCCCATCGCAAAGAATAAAAAGGGCAGGAAAGAATCCTGCAGAAGAGGTGATTTTTATTGCATTCATGATGGCAAAAGGAGGGTTAGATGTTAACGATTCAATGCCTGCGTTTACTCTGCCTGCTGCAGATGGATCAATAATTGATTCCAAAAAACTGAAGAAAAAGCTGCAGCTGATAGTCTTTACCTGCAACCATTGCCCGTATGCAAAAGCTGCCTGGCCGAAACTGATTGAGATTGAAAAGAAATTCAGGAAGGATGTTGATGTTGTTGCAATCAACTCAAATGACGCTGAACTGTTTCCTGACGACAGCTTTGAAGCAATGCAGGAATTTGCAAAAAAGAATAGGCTTGCTTTTCCCTACCTCTATGATGAGCCCCAGGATGCTGCGAGAGCATTCCATGCAAAATGCACTCCTGACCTCTACGTATTTAAGGCCGGAAAACTCGTATATAGGGGAAGGATTGATGACAACTTAGAGGCTCCTTACAGCGCAACCAAGCATGAACTCGAAGAGGCATTGAAGAATCTTCTCAGCAAGGGAAAAGTCGGTTTTGCTCCTCAGCCTTCTGGTGGTTGTTCGATCAAGTGGAAGGAGTAGGTGCTCTCTGTGGTTGGCCTTCTATCCATCCCTCAGCAAGCTGGATTCCTGGAGCAAGCCTCGTTGCATTAAGCTGAGCAATGATCGTATTTGCCCCATATCCCGTGGCCTGCCTGACTGCAGCAAGGTAGCCATTCACCCTGCTTATTGATGAGCTTCCAATATACACCTTCACCAGGTCTCTCAAGGTTCTTGTACGCTCATATCCTTCGCCATATCTCGTACGGAGCGGTGTTGATATCCCGGATATCTTGGCGTTGAGGTCGCAGATCAGGGCATTCCATCCATCTTCGTAAGTTTCAAAGATCGCATGCGAGACTCGCGCAGTTGTTGCTTCTGTCCGTATCCTGGCGCCGCAGAAGAATTCAGCGCTTACAGAAGCCTGAAGATTCCCTGGATTATTATTTCTCCAGGATCTTGTGCCTCCGCATTTCGCTGTGATGGCATTGCAGACCAGGGTATCAGTTCCGTGGCTTCCCTGCTCAGAGCCATGAGCCTTTCCAGAAAGGTCTTCAGGAGCAGCGCAGCCTGCAATGGCCAGGATGCCAAGCATACAGAATAGTGCTATGCCGTGACGCATAAAGCTCTTGAGGGAGATGATGTTTATAAATATTCTCTTTAATGCGGCTCAGTAGAAAGTTCCGCTTCGCTGTTGCCGCCGTGCTAAAAAATGCTTCGCATTTTTGGTCGCTCCTTCGGAGCAGCTCGGCTCTTCATGTTTTCAGCAAAGAGCGGCACCTCGCCCGTAAGGGACGTCCCCCCTCCGCTGTTGATGTCTCGTTTGATTGACCCTCGCAAAAAAGGCGGCAACACACACTTTCTACTGAACTCTTTAATGCGCGGCTGTCTTTCTGCCAATTCATAACGATTATAAACAGTCCGAAGAAGCCCCTCTCAAATGGCTTCCCCTAACCTGACTGAAGGATCGATTGTCAAATCGATTATTTCGCTTTCAGTTCCAATCGTTTTCGCGAATCTGCTCCAAACAGCCTACCAGCTGGTCGACACATTCTGGGTTGGAAGGCTGGGGAAAGAAGCAGTGGCAGCAGTCTCGCTGAGTTTTCCTATCCTCTTTCTGCTCATTTCCTTGGGGGGCGGGCTCGCAATCTCCGGTACAGTCCTTATCAGCCATTACAAGGGAAAAAAAGATCAGAGAGCGATTGATCATATCGCAGGCCAGACTTTTGTCGTAATGCTGCTGGTGTCTCTTGCCATAAGCATAGTTGGCTATCTCATGGCAAGGCCTTTGCTGGTATTGGTGGGAACAGAGCCCGACGTGCTGCCGATGGCTGTTTCCTACCTGAAGATCTCCTTTTTAGGAATCGTTTTCCTGTTTGGTTTCTTTGTGTTCCAGTCACTGATGCGCGGAGTCGGGGATGTAAGAACCCCCATTATCATCGTCCTTGGCACTGTCCTGCTTAACCTCATCCTTGATCCTCTATTCATCTTTGGGTATGGATTTATTCCTGCTTTTGGTGTGGGGGGTGCGGCTCTCGCAACCATCGGCACACAGAGTCTTGCAACCATCATAGGCCTTATGCTTTTATTGAGCGGAAGGTATGGGATCCATCTGCGCAAGGAGAATCTTACCCTTGATATGAGCATTATCAAGAAGATGTTTCGGCTTGGGCTCCCTGCCTCAGTCGAGCAGTCGACCCGGGCATTGGGCTTCGCAATCATGACAGTACTGGTGGCAAGTTTCGGGACACTTGTTGTGGCTTCTTATGGGATTGGAGTGAGGATCCTCAGCTTTGTTGTTATCCCTGCGCTTGGATTCTCAATGGCTACATCAACACTTGTCGGCCAGAACATGGGGGCAGGAAAGATTAACCGCGCCGAAGAGGTAGCAAAGATAAGCGGCCTTCTTGGATTTATAGTGCTCTCCATTGTCGGCGGCCTCGTATTTGCCTTTGCGCCTCAGCTTGTTGCATCCTTTGTTCCAGGGGAGCCTCTTGTGGTTGCAGAGGGATCAGCATTCCTCCGCATCATGTCCTTAACCTTCGGTTTTATAGGCCTGCAACAGATCGTAAGCGGCGCATTCCAGGGGTCCGGCAACACAACATCCTCAATGATACTATCGCTCCTCTCGCTCTGGCTGTTCCAGTTCCCGCTCGCCTATATCCTTTCAAGGCATACCGCTTTGGCAGAGGCAGGGATCTGGTGGGCGTTTCCGATTGCCAACGTCATCTCTGCAACCATTGGGCTTTTTTGGTTTCTTAAGGGCACATGGAAGCAAACAAGGGTAACCGAGGAGATCCGGCTTGCGGAGAAGGTCTCCCAGGAGACCGAGATAGAGGAAGGGGTACAGTAGTTCCGTGGTGTGCCCATCCTGAATGATGAGAATGCCAGAAGCCGGCAGAATCGGTCGCATTGAAAAGTTGCTCACTTCGTTCGGCAATGCCGACTTCGCCTTGTGCATACTCTCATGGGAAGCGACATTTCCCGTATGGAGCAACCCCTTTGTCGCTGTTCTGTACTTTGAATAGAAGGCTCACAAAGGGCA
>DATDTY010000055.1 GCA_035290625.1 Candidatus Nanoarchaeia archaeon | reverse complement strand
GAATTCTGAAAGCCTTGTTGACAAATATGCAGGATATCCTTCCTCGCCTGGCATTTCCTCCAGCCTTGAGGAGATCTCACGCATGGCTTCTGCCCATCGCGATGTTGAGTCAGCCATCAATGCAACTGAGTAGCCCATGTCTCTGTAGTATTCAGCGATGGTAATCCCTGTGTAGACTGACGCCTCTCTTGCAGCAACCGGCATGTTGGAGGTGTTTGCAATCAACACCGTCCTATTCATCAATGGCTTTCCTGTCTTTGGGTCTTTGAGGTGAGGGAATTCTGTAAGGACTTCTGTCATCTCATTGCCTCTTTCACCGCATCCGATATAGACAATGATGTCTGCGTCGCACCATTTTGCGAGCTGCTGCTGGGTGACGGTTTTGCCTGCTCCGAATGGCCCCGGGATTGCTGCAACGCCTCCTTTGGCAACAGGAAACAACGCGTCAAAGATGCGCTGGCCTGTGACTAATGGCATATTGGGCGGAAGCTTCTTTGCAACAGGCCTTGGCTTTCTTACCGGCCATTTGTGCATAAGAAAAAGATCAGTCTTTCCGTCCAGATTTCCGACCGCATCCTTGACTGTGAACAGCCCTGACCTGATGTCTGTCAATGTGCCCTCTTTATCAGGAGGGACAAGGATCCTGTGGATGATGCCCGGGGTCTCTTCCACCTCTCCGAGAACATCGCCAGGCCTGACTTTCTGGCCTTTCTTTGCTGTTGCCTTGAACTGCCATTTCCTCTTTGGATCCAGCCCCGGAGCATCAACGCCTCTTCTGATGAAGTCTCCCATCTCCTTGATCAGCACAGGCAGGGGCCTTTGAATGCCGTCATAAATCGATGTCAGGAGACCCGGCCCGAGCTCAACAGACAAGGGAAGCCCCGTGTTCTCAACAGGCTCTCCAGGCCTAAGCCCGGAGGTATCTTCATAGACCTGGATAACAGTATCCGGGCCGTCAAGCTGGATGACTTCGCCCATCAGCCGCTCTTTTCCCACCCTGACAATATCAAACATCCTCGCTTCAACCTGGCTCGCCACGACAACAGGCCCGGCAATCCTGCGGAGTATCCCTTTCATTGCAAATCCCTCTTGTGATCTGGTTTTTTACGCCTTGATTCTGCCACTTGCTCCCACTGACAACACTGATCACACTTCATCTTTCTGCCTCATCTTTTCCTACCTCATCTTTTCCCCACAAATCCACCCCTATGGACTTTATAATAATCTCCCTCAGGGCTTCATTGCCTGCGCCTTTTGACAGGCTAATCGCAACAGGCTGCACGGACCGCTCGATCTTCTCCTTATCAGCCTCAGAGAGGCCAGCAATAGCTTCCTCTTCCAATACCAGGATCCCGAGGCTGCGGTCCTTGAGCATCTCCCGGATATCTTTCATCTGGTCTTTGCTAAGCTCTACTGTATTCAGGACTCCTGCCAGGCTAAATCCAAGGATGAAATCCTTTCTGCCTGCAACTGCGATCTCCATCTTATGCGATCTCCATCCTATTTCCTCATGCCCTCATGCCAATAGCAGCTCCTCAGCAATCCTCAATAGCTTATGCCAACAATCCTCATATCAACAGCTCCTGCACCCTTGCTTCCGGAAGGCCTGCCTCTTTTGCTTTTGCAAGTATCTTCAGGTTTCTCGCTTCGATCTCGACAGCGAAAAGATAACTCAGGATCACATCAACGCTTAGCGGATTCTGGTGCGTCCTTCTGGCCATTCTCCTGAGGAGGTATTTCATCAATGCAATCTCAACTGCAGACACTGAATCCAGCTCCAATGCCTTTTTGACGTCTCTGTCAGCCACTTTGTCCTTGAATGCCATCTGCGCATTCCTTGTTTCCGGATAGGCAAGAAGCCTGCTGAAGTAGTGTGCCTCTGCAGGATTTGGGAAGTAAAGCCATGTCTGGATTTGCTCTGAAGGAACCCCTGCCCGTCTCATCCTCAGCACAGTCATAAGATTCTTGAAACGCACCTCTTCCATAATGAACTGCCTCATGACATCTCCCTGAACAGGGAGATTCCGGGCAAAGCCGAGCATATACTGGTAGTATGCCTCATCAATCCTGGCCTCAAGCCTGAACAAGTCTTTTGTCTGAGCGAATTCAGCGATCATCCTGGCTGGATTTCTTATGAACTGAAGGGAGGAGATGACGGAATCCACAGAACCCTTTTCATACCTCTCTTTATACTTCTCGATGGCTGTTGAGCCTTCCATCAGATGGAGCCGTATGCGGTCAAATGGGAATCTTGCAATCATGCCCCTGATGAGCGTTTTGGCGTTATGGCTTTCCCTGCGCTGGAGATACGCATCGATCACCTGCCTGAGGCCTTCCTCAGAGATTCTCCTGAGCTTTGCTGCCACCTTCCCCAGATGGTCCTGGACAGCAACATCAATCAGGGCTGCGCCATGGCTATGCAGCGCATGGGTGTCCACTTCGGTCTTGTATGTAGTCCCTTGCAGAAACTGGGTAAGCTCAGAGAGGCTCATCTTCAGCATCTGGCTGTAGCGGTCGGATGGCAAGAGCTCTGAGCGCATGGCTGCGACTCGGCCGTAGGTGTAGGGATATACTGAGGAGAGTTTCATCGTGATCCTCCAAAGACTGCATCAGCAATCTCTGCGAGGTGCTGCTCTTTGACTGTCTGCAGCAGACTCTCAAAGGAAAAATCCAATTGATAGCTTCCGTCCTTGCTCTTGGCGATAAAGCCGCCAAGCATGGCAGCTTCCCGGATATTCCCGGCTTTGAAAAAGTGCTTGTCGCGGCTGCTGCAGGAAATCTCTTTGATTTCTATGGGTCCTGCAGCCTCAAAGAGTTTTCCAAGGTACTCTTTCCTCTTCGCTTCTGGAAGCAGCCTCAGCTTCTCAGCAGCCTTTTGGAAAGCGTCGTCAATACTGTCTTTTTTGAACTGAAGAAGCCTTGCTCGCGCCTCAAGCCGGGCTGCTGCAACTTCCCTCCTCTCTATCTCTTCCCTGAGCTGCCTGGCTTTTTTCGCATATTCTTCCCTGAGCTGCCTGACAGCCTGCTCAGCCTTTGCATGCATAGCATCTGCTTCATGCTTTGCAGCCTGGAGCCTGCGGCGAGCCTCATTCTGGCCCTCTTTCCATATCTCTTCTTTCACGTGCTGGAGACTCATTGCGCCATTCCAAGGATCAGTATTGCAATGACCAGGCCGAATATCACGAGCGTTTCGGGAATGACGGTCAGGATAAGCCCTTTTCCGAACAATTCCTCTTTCTCTGCCATGGCGCCGACTGCTGCAGCGCCGATCTGCTTCTCTGCAACAGCTGCTGCGAATGCGCTTGATCCGATCGCAATTGCTGCTCCGATCGCAATCAACCCTGTGTTTATGTCTTCCATTTTTTACCTCCGTGTTTTATGAATTATGAACTTTGATAGATGAATCTCAGCAGATGTGTTTGATAGTCCGTCATAGTCTGCTTTTTACCTAGCTTTAAACTCCCCTGCCTGCCTCTGCAACTGCTTCATTTATGCTCCCCGAATGCCCTGTAGGCAATCCCTCCGCCGTGAAAAAACTTTGTGAAAAACTCGACATAGTGCAGCCTTAAGCTATGGAGAAATCCGCCCAGGTAGCCTAAAGCGAGGTTCACGCCGTGGCCAATGACCAGGAGAAGCACTGCTCCTATCGCGAGAAGGCCTCCTGCCTCGATCCATTTTGCCGCAAACTCATTGATAACAAGAGCAATGCTTACTGAAGAAAGCCCGATTGCCATAAGCCTTGCATAGGAGAGTATATTGGAGAAGATGCCGGGAAGCTCGATGATGCCATTGATGCCTTCGCCTTTGACAAGCATGAGAACTGCAATTCCGATGATGAAGTATCCAAGGTAGGAAGAAGAAATGATGCCCATCAAGTCTAGTGCAATGACGGCAACCCCAATCTGCAGAATGATCCATGAGATCTTTGCGAAGATTGCATGGCTAATGCCGTGGCTCTTTTCATTGAAGAATCCGATGAGCAGAGCAGCATTGATATGGATAATCCCTATGGCGATGGCCAGGTAAAGGAGCTCCTGCATCTGATGCGCCCGGCTCAGGACGTGGGGCATGGCAATTCCCATAATCTCTTCCTCGCCAAAGAACTCTCCAAAAAAGACTCCGAAGAGGAGCGACATGAGGGAGGAAACCATAATGATCTTCATGAATCCTTTTGTGCCGGGAATCTTTTTTGAAATATACCATGCTATCAAAAGGCCTGCAAGGCCATAGCCTATGTCACCAACAATAAACCCAAAGAAGAGCGGGAAGGTGAGGGCCAGGAACAGCGTGGGGTCAAGCTCCCTGTAGCTGGGAAGGCTATAGAGGTCCATAAAAAACTCAAAGGGCTGGGTCGTCTTGCTGTTCCTAAGCTTAACAGGAACCGTGTCTTTTTTGCCGGGCTCATTGATCACGACATGGATGGTTTCCTTTGCCAGGGCTTTCTCCACTTCTTCTTTCCTTGCCTGAGGAAGCCAGCCGCTGAGGAAAAAAGCAGACTCTGTAGATCCCATTTTGAGAGGAGCCTCAGCCTTCTCCAACTCCTTCTTCAAGGCAGCCTGGAGAGCCAAAAGAAAGTTTCCGGATTTTTCAGCGACCTGGTTGAGGGAGCTTTGGATCCTGGCAATTCTTGCCTGAATGCCTTTCTCTTCTGCTTCAAGATCCCTTATCGCCTGCTTTGGGCTATGCTTCCATGAAGGATCATAGCCAAGCGCCTGAAAACTATGCTTCTTCAGCGCAGTCCTGCATACTTCTTCTGAGGCTTTATCTGCAAAGAGCAGGAGCGTATCTTTGGCATGTTCCATCATGGTGTTGCCATGAAGTTCATGTTTGAGGCCAGGGATATCCTTTGCCCTGCCAGCAAAAGAGACAAGACACTCATATCCTCCATAATACTCAAATGGAGTGCTCAGGCCTGCAAAGGGAAGCATCTTCTCCCCGGATGAGCGGGCTGATGCCAGCCTTTCATTGAGGGCCTTAAGCTCCTCCTGCTGCCGCACAACGTGCTTTGTGATCTCCTTTAGCTTTTTTCTGATAGACGCTCCATCACCAAGAGCTTCCGGCCTGCAGCTTGCCTCCAGCCTGAGGCTGGCGACAAGGGCGCTGACTTCAACAAGCATTCGGGAAATCTTTTCAGCTTTTTTTGACGGAGAGCCGATATCCAACTCATCACTCTTCTTATGTTCGGTGATATGCAGCACCTTCAGCCTGTGGAGAGAGCTCACTACACTCTCAAGCCTCTTTTTTGGACCTACAATATTCACCTTTACCATCTTTTCAATCATGTCATCTTTTCAATCATTTGCTGCCCTTATCCTGGAGGTGGGCTTCAAACAACTCAAGGATTCTCTGCACTGCCCTCTCTTTATTTGCCTTCTGGCTGACCTGTTTGATATCCTGCTCGCCGGATTTGAGAATCTTCTGCTTCATCTCCTGAGCCTGATTTTCGTGCTGGGCCAGCTTTTCCCTGAGCTGGGCTGCCAACTCCTCTTTGGCCTTCTCGACGAGCTTCTCTGCATCAGATTTTCCCTTCTCCAGAATTTTTGCTACTTCAGCATCAGTCTGCTCCCTCAACTTTCGGAGCTGCTCTTCTGTATCCTTTATCTCTTTTAGTATCTGTTCCATTGTGTCTTCTATTGCTATTGCAATCACTTGCCGCCTTTTAAAGCCATGCTAAAGACTCTATAGATACCAAATATGGGATATATATGCGTTGCGGTTCACCCTGGCTCAGTAGAAAGTCAATCGGCATCAGGCTCGCTTGTGACGGTATCTGCGATTGCTGACACCCCCGAAGGGGCCTACCCTCTGTCAGCACTTCTTATGAGGCTGAAGAAGCTCGCAGAAGGGATGCCGGACTTTCTACTGAGCCCTGCCATATCAGCAATACTTATAAAATGCAGCAAGAACCCCCCATCTGTGGAGGGTTTAGAAGAATTAATCGGCATTGAACGAGAATTAGAGGATGGGCTCCTCCTGGATAATTACGACTGCCTATCAGAACAGAGCGGAAAAAGATGCGCTGGCCTGGTTGTAGAATATTTACATAAGACAGAATCGGTTTCAGGCAAGGATATTAGTTTTATCAAACGGCTGACTAAAGTTGCACACCACGTCATGCAGTCTTCTCATACCTTAGATGATCTCTTGTTTAAACTCTACTCATTTAACATGGAGGGAGTTAAGAGGTTAAGAGATGGCGCAGAAGCTGATCGTTCAGAGAATAATTTAATCAGCTTAGAATCTCATCTTTTAGCATATGCAGGAAATGCAGCTAAAGCCCTCTTCGAACAAAGAAAAGATATATCCTGGGCTGAGAAATGGTACCTTGCAACCAAAACCTCTGCTGATATGACAAGAGATACTGATCCAAAACATTCAGCACATTCGTATGGCTTTGCAGGAAATGCAGCTAAAGCCCTCTTCGAACAAAGAAAAGATATATCCTGGGCTGAGAAATGGTACACCTCTTATAAAACCTCTGCTGATATAACAAGAACTTCAGAACCTGCGCATTCAGCACATGCGTATAGCTTTGCGGGAAATGCAGCTAAAGCCTTATTCGAAATAACAGCAGACTTATCGTGGGCTGAGAACTGGTATCTTGCAACCAAAACCTCTGCTGATATGACAAGAGATACTGATCCAAAACATTCAGCACATGCGTATAGCTTTGCGGGAAATGCAGCTAAGGCACTCAGCAGGATTACCCATAACAAGAGTTGGGCAAGGGCAGCTATTGAATGTTACAACAATCTTTTAGGATATTATAGCAGCCATCCAAATCCTAGAATGAGCAATTTAATAGATAGGACAGAAGGCGATATTCATTTTCTGCAAAGGTTTATTTAATTCAAGCTGGAGCAGCAAGATGAGTTTACCCGAAGCTGACTGATAAGCCCCTCCTCCTAATCACCAGTTTTCCTAAATCTCTTTCAGCTCTTGAATAATAGAATGCATGACCTTCTTTGCGTCTCCAAACACCATCTGCGCGTTCGGGTATTCAAACAGAGAGTTTTTTATCCCTGCAAAGCCCGGGCTTAAGGAGCGCTTGATAATAAGAATGCTCTTCGCCTCATGGGCGTTCAGGATAGGCATGCCGTAGATGGGAGAGCTTTTTTCCTGCGTAGCAGCAGGATTGGTGACATCATTGGCTCCGATGACGATCGCCATGTCTGTGTGCCTGAATTCGCTGTTGATGGAATCCAGATCATAGAGCTTGTCATACGGAACATTGGCCTCAGCTAACACAACATTCATATGGCCCGGCATCCTGCCTGCAACCGGGTGGATTGCATAGCGCACCTTTGCTCCCTTTTTCTCCAAAAGACTTGCGAGCTCATGCACAGCAAACTGCGCCTGGCTTACCGCCATGCCATACCCGGGTATAATGATCACAGATTTTGCATTGTCTAACAGGAGGCTGGCCTCCTCAGGCGAAGCCTCTTTGACATTAGTATACTCTCCCTGTTCCTTTTCAACTTGTTTTCCTGATCCGAACATGACATTTGCCAGTGACCGGTTCATCGCCTTGCACATGATCTTTGTGAGGATAAGTCCCGATGCCCCAACCAGGGCGCCTCCGACAATTAAGACCGTATTGCCAATGGCAAACCCTGTTGCTGCAGCAGCAAGCCCGGAATAGGAATTGAGCAATGAAATGACGACGGGCATGTCAGCTCCGCCAATGGGGGTGGTCAGCAGGATTCCGAGAAAGAAGGCGGTTGCCAGGAGAATCAGGATCAGATCTATGCGGGCTGCTGTGAGCATCATCTTTCCAGCAGTGATGACCAGAAGCGCTGCGAGAAGGGTGTTCACAGCCTTTGCTCCCCGGAACACCAGCGGCTTCGAAGCAATGTCCTGGAGTTTCAGGAATGCAACAATGCTTCCTGTAAATGTTACAGTTCCGATGATGATACTCAAAAGGAGTGTGAAGAGCTCAAATCCCTCAACCGTGTGCGTCATAGAGTAAGAGAGGGCGACCAAAGACGAGGCAGCTCCTCCAAACCCGTTGAAAATGGCAACAAGCTGCGGCATTGCAGTCATAGCAACTGCCCAGGCCATCACCGATCCGATGCCGGCTCCAACAAGGATGCCTGCAATAATGAATTGGATGCCAATGCCGGCAGGCACGCCTGTTGATGGGTCGCCGCTTTGCATCCGGAGCAATGCAGCAATTACTGCCACAAGCATGCCAAGGGCAGCGATTGCATTTCCCCGGCTTGCTGTCTTTGGCTTCGTAAGCTGCTTTATCCCGATAATAAAAAAAACTGCAGCGATCAAATACAAGAGTTCAATGTTCATTTTGTTCAATGTTCCTTTTTCTTAAACAACCTCAGCATCCTTCCTGTAACAAGAAACCCGCCTACCACATTGATGGTTGCCAGGGCTACGGCAATCAAGGCGAGGATATTGGCAGCGGTGGGGCTTGAGTTCTGCAAAGCCAATAAGGCGCCGATGATGGTAATTCCGGATATTGCATTTGTTCCAGACATCAGAGGTGTATGCAGGACAGGCGGGACTTTGGTTATGACCTCATAGCCTACAAACAGGCTGAGCACAAAAGCGGTCAGCAGCACAAGGTCGATCATGTCTGATCCCTCAGTTCCCTTCTTTCCCCCCCCTTAATCGCCTTATCCGCCTTTCCCTTATCCCCCTTTCTGTTCAGGGAACCAACTTCTCTCTCCAGGATTCCGTTGTGCATGACCAGCACAGCCTCAATAATCCTGTCATCCCTGTCAATGGAGATTTTTCCATCCCTGGCAATTGCCTCAAGAAGGCTGAACACATTCTTTGCATACATCTCTGAGGCGTGCCTTGGAACTGCGCCAGGCAGATTAAGGGTTCCGTCGATTGTGACGCTGTTTGCATGTATGACCCTTCCTGGCTTTGTGAGGCTGCAGTTGCCTGCCTGCTCTGCTGCAAGGTCTATGATGACTGAGCCAGGCTTCATGAGCTTCACCTGCTTTTCGGTGAGGAGAATCGGAGCTTTCTTTCCAGGGACAAGCGCGGTTGTTATGACAACGTCTGTGTTTGGCAGGCGTTTGGTGATTTCCTCTTCCAGCCTTTTTGCAAAGTCTGCTGATGCCTCCTTGGCATACCCGGAAGAATCCTCAGAGCCTGCTTCGGTGACCCCAATAAACGAAGCTCCCAGGCTTTCCACCTGCTCCCTGGCAGCACTGCGTATGTCTGAGACCTCTACAACTGCTCCAAGCCGCTTTGAGGTTGCGGCAGCCACCAGGCCTGCAACGCCTGCGCCCAAAATCAGAACCTTTGCCGGCTGGAGCGTACCGGCAGCAGTCATCATCAAGGGAAATACTTTTGGCAGATGGGATGCAGCCAGGATGACGGCTTTGTAGCCAGCGATGTTGCTCTGGGATGACAGCGCATCCATCTTCTGCGCTGCGCTGGTCCGCGGGATATGATTCATGGAAAGGAGCGTAATGCGTTTTTTTTGATAGGCTTTGAGGGTTTGGCTGTCTGGAAGAAAGGAGATCACTGTTGCTCCAGGATGCGGCTTTTTTGGAGGCTGTACAGCAAGAATGATATCCGCTCTTGCCATGCCTGGCTTTCCGATCCTGGCCCCGGCTTTTTTGTAGGACTCGTCTGAGAAGAAAGCCCTCTCTCCTGCAGCTTTCTGGACAACAACCTGGAGGCCTGCTTTTCTCATCAGGGCCACTGTCTCCGGGGTTGCAGCTACTCTCGGCTCGGATTCTTTTGGAATAAAGACAGTCAGCATGCCTGGCGGGAATGCCGATGGCTAAATAAATGTATCTGAGGGAGGTGCCGTTGAAAAGCTATGCAGCGCCATCCTGTGAGCCTAAGCACAAAAGGCATCACAGCGACAAGGGGGTTGCCACCTTCGGGGATATGTCGCTCCTCGCTCACATACGCACAAGGCGAACTGCTCCGAAGGAGCGACCAAAAATGCACAGGCGTTTTTGAGTACCGATGCTGCCCGAACGAAGCGAGATTTTCACCAGAGTTAGACCAGCCAAATATTTATAAATATCCCCTAAATACCTTCTCTATGGACATCCGGAGCGTTCAGAGAACAGGAGACATGCATTATGTCTACCTTCCTACCAGCTGGTGCAGGAAGTACAGAATAACGTCAAAGTCCAAGGTGGGGGTGGATGAGGCAAAAGAAGGGAGCCTGACCCTGCATCCGCAGCCTGTCGAGAAGAAGCCTGTCCATCTCAGGCTGTCGGTATCTGTGGATGACCAGAGGATCATCCATAAGCTGATTGTAGCAAGCTACATCAATCCCATCGCCTCATTTGAAATCAATCTGGAAAAGGGTATGGATTTCTCAAAGGTGCTTGACCAGAAGAAGCTCATCAGCCTGGAGAGTGTTGAGCTTGACCAAAAGGCGATCCGGTGCACGTCTGCTGTTTCTGTAAACGAGCCGGATGAGCTGCTCAAAACCATGCTGAGGAAGATAAAAAACCTCCTCCTGGTGATGCGGCAGAGCTACGATGCAGAGCTGATTAATCGTTATGAGGAAGAGATTGACCGCACGAAGATGCTGATCGACAAGGCAGTCATCGATAACCTGACATTCCATAAGAACAGCCGCTGTCTGAGCATTGACCTCTTCTATATAGCAATGATCTCCAAGGAACTTGAGCGATTAGTGGATCACCTCATTATCCTCAAGCCAAAAGAGCGGCAGTTCTTCGCCGAGCTTTCAGCCTCCATCGACATGATGAAGGCCCTTATTGAAGGGAGCGACAATCGGGATGTCTTTGGCATCCATACTGTCATCGGGCTTCTCCGAAAGGTTGTTGCCATGAAGGAATCCAGGGATTTTGACAAGGAGAGCATCAGGCACAGCATGAACTCTGCTGGAGACGTTCTTCTGGACTGGGCTGTTACGAGAGAGATTGGGCGTTAAGCTGGGAGTTAAGCTCCTTGTTACTTTATTGAAAATTTGGGGTTTAAGACGCGGGCTTTAGCCCGAATTTTCAATCCACAAAAATCCTCGGATTTTTGGGACGGAAAATTGCTTTTCAATTTTCCTGTCCCGAAAACCGCGTGATCAAAAACCCCGACCTTTAGGCCGGGGATTAGTGCGGTTTTCGTTATTACTTCCTGGCCAACTTTGCGTACTTTTCAATGGAATAAAAGGCCTGGGCTGCAAGGAACGTGATCACGAGAAGAAGCGTTGGAAACCAGATCTTGTAGGCTTTTGCCTGCTCAAAAATACTATCCATGGAGAAGAAAGCGACTGCCACTGCAAGGAACAGCCCAAAGAGGTAATACTTCTGCTTCTCTTCCAGCTCTGCCCAGGCTCTTGCAATGACAATATAGAGCATCGGCAGGTTTATCGCCAGGCTCAGGAGGAGCTGGGCATTATACATCATGTACCAGGTAATGAATACAACAAAGACGACCAAGGCAATGATGGTGGGCCACATAGCTCCATCCTGGAACCTGAGATTTATAAATTATTGGGTTTTTGCAGATTGCGGCAGATTGGGCTTAGTAGAAAGTCAGTCGGCAGTGGCTTGCAAGCGAGCAAGGCGAGCTTGCTCGCTAGCCGCCGGCTCGCTTGCGATCGCATCTGCGATTGCTGACACCCCCGAAGGGGCCTACCCTCTGTCAGCAGTGGTTATTACTGCAAAGAAGCTCGCAGAAAGGATGCCGGACTTTCTACTGAGCCGGCAGATTGTAAGTTAGCTCATACTAATCTGAACTCTTAAGATGGGGCCCTCAGTCGATCGGCCTTACCCGATTAATAAGATCAATATTCTCCTCGATTTCCTTCAATTTCTCAAATACTCGCCCTTTTTGCATGCCTCACACCCGTAATGTAATACCTATACCTTGGCAGGAAGTCTTCATACTCTTTCTTTAACTGCATTGCCTGCGAGGCAAGATCATCTTTGTCTTTACAGTACATAAGCCTTCCTTTCAATACTTCCATCTTAACCTGCAGGGGCAGGTCTTCAAATATCTGAATATCATATATATCGGGCAGCTCTCCTGCCAGAGCCATTCTCACCCGCAGCCTGTCTTTTCTTGGGCTCTTCAATGAAATGGAGATGTCAATATCTGACCTTGGGGTATTTTTTCCATTTGCATGAGACCCATACAGCATGATGAAGTTTACACTATCAAAAACGTTCAATCGTTTCAATAGGCCGATTATTTTTATCTTTATCTCCATACCAGGATATGTATGCCTAGCAGTTTAAATGTTTTGCTGTCACGAGTCTCTGAGATCGTGAGATCGCCCATTTTCTCCATTAAGAATTGAGCAAGAAATAATGGAGCATCGGATTATCCCAGCATCCTCTTCAGAAATCCCTTCTGCCCTTCTTTCTCGAACTCTTTTAAGAGATCTTTCTGCCTTTTTGAGAGCTTTTCTGGCACCTGGATATGGACTTTGACAAGCTGGTCTCCCCTGCTGCCATGGGAACCAGGCAGGCCTTTTCCCTGCATCCGAAAGACTGTCTCTGACTGGGTTCCTGCTGGAATGCTGAGTGATGCCTTTCCGCTGAGTGTCGGGACATCTATTGCGCCGCCCAGGGCTGCAGTGATGAAGGGCAGTTTCCACTCAAGAACAATGTCGTCTCCCTGGCGCCTGAAGCTATCGTCCTCCTTCTCTCTGATAACAATGTAGAGGTCGCCTGGCCTTCCGCCTCTCTGGGCAGCATCTCCATGGCCTTCCACCCTCAGCCGCATACCATCTGTGGCGCCTTTTGGCACTGTAACTGTGAGTTTTCGCGTTCGCTTCTCAACGCCTGTTCCGTCGCAGACCCTGCATTCTTCCTCAATCCACTCTCCTCTGCCTTGGCATTTCCTGCAGGTTGTCTGGGTCTGAAAGATGCCGAAAGGGGTTCTTTGCGATCTCCTGACAATGCCTGAACCACGGCAGTCTGGGCACGATTTGACTGCGTTCTCTGACTGGGCTCCAGTGCCTTTGCAATGCGAGCAGGTGTCCAGATGCGAATACACAATGCTCTTTTCTGTCTCCTTTGCAATGTCCTGCAGGCTGACCTCAAGCTCATAGAGAAGGTCATGGCCCCTGTTCTCTCCCCTCTCTCTGCCCCCAAAGAAACTGTCAAAAATATCTCCAAAGTCAAAATTGCCGAAATCAAAATTCTGAAAGCCGAAGTCCCTGAAATCAAATCCTTGGCCTCCTGTTGCCTTGCGGAACGCGTCAGCATCCCCGAACTGATCGTATTGCTCCCGCTTTTGGCGGTCTCCAAGAACAGAAGCAGCCTCGTTGATCTCCTTGAACTTTTCCGCAGCGTCAGATTCCTTATTCAGGTCTGGATGGTATTTCTTGGCAAGCCGCTTGTAGGCTTTCTTGATCTCCTCTTTTGAGGCATTTCTCTCCACACCAAGAATCTTGTAGTAGTCTCTTGCCATCTTTCATTTTATCCAAACATAGTATCCTGTCCAAACATTTTATCCAAAATAACCCGGGGTGTCAGTTACGATCTTCTTTACATTCTGCTTCTTCTTGGCTTTCTTGTAAGCTGCAGGCTCCTGGATCTTCCCGAATTCCTTCTCATAACGGTCAAGCATCTTTCCGAGAAGCTCATAGATCTTCTTTGTATGATAGGGATCAGTGATCACAACATTATGCTTGATGACGATCGTAGGACCTGCGTCGTTTCTCTGGTCCACCCTTGGGCTGATATTCTTGAAGTCCAGCGTAAACTGGCCTGGGTTGAAGTTGATGGACAGCTCGTGGCAGTAGAAGGAATCCCCGTCTACGATGCTGATGCTGACTTTTTGCTCTGTCATTCCAATGTTCTCCCCAATATATAGCAGAATTCATTTGGCCTGAAGTGGTTTTTAAGCTTTCCCTCTATCTCATAGCCCAGGCTCTTGTAGAATTCAAGGAATTCCTGGCCTTTCTCTGAGACGAAGAGCTCGATCTTGCCTTTTCCGATCGCCTTTTCTGCGGCGCGGAATATGGCGGTTCCGATGCCTTTCCTGCGATATTCCTTATCCACTGCGAAGTGCACGAATTTTGCCAGGATGTGGTTTGATGCTGTTATGGACTTCTGGATGCAAAGGCCTCCAACGATACGGCTGTCCTCCTCAGCTATGATGAATGTTCCGTGGAGGTTCTCAATGTAATTGCGGACTTCCTCATCGCTCTTCATAAAGACGTTATGCTCGGTGTAAGAAGCTTTGTAGATAGGCACAAGATGCCTGATCTCTTCTGGCTTGGCGATTCGGATTGCGACCATAGGAATGGAAGCAAGGCTGGGAAAAGAGGTGTGGATAAACCCAGCCTTGCTAGGTTTTATGTAATCTTGCTTTAAAAAGGAATTATCCCCGGGTTTTTAAACCTTGGGAATGGGGGCTTTGTTGTGCGGATTCTATTTTTCCTCTTTGTACTCTGCATCAACGACCTTCTCCTTTCCTTTTTTTGAGGTTTTAGGCTCTTTGGCAGGCTCTTTGGAAGCTTCTTCAGCCTGCTGTTTTTTTGCCTGTTCTTCAGCTGCCTTCTGGTACATCTCAACTGATATCTTCTGAACCTTTTCCTGGACCTCTTCAAGCTTCTTTTTGATGGCATTGACGTCTTTTTTCTCAGGATCGAGGAGCTTTTTTAGCTCTTCTATCCCCTCCTTGACCTCTTTGAGCTTTTCTGCGTCTGCTTTGCCTTCAAAGTCCTTGAACAGCTGTTCAGAGGTATAGACTAAGGTATCTGCGTCATTCACGATCTTGACCTCCTCGACCTTCTTCCTGTCCTCTTCTGCATGGGACTCGGCCTGCTTCCGCATTGCCTCTATATCTGCATCGCTCAGTTTCTGGGAAGCAGTAATCCTGATTGACTGCTCTTTGCCTGTGCCGAGGTCCTTTGCAGAGACATGGACTATCCCATTCGCGTCAATATCAAATGTGACCTCAATCTGGGGGATCCCTCTTGGCGCAGGGGGTATCCCAACCAGGTCAAACCTGCCCAGGCTCTTATTGTCTGCAGCCATCGGCCTCTCTCCTTGCAGGACATGGATCGTGACTGCAGGCTGGTTGTTAGAGGCTGTGCTGAAGATCTGGCTTTTCTTTGTAGGAATTGTGGAATTCCTCGGTATCAGCTCTGTTCTTACGCCTCCGAGTGTTTCAATGCCTAATGTAAGAGGCGTCACATCCAACAGGAGGATGTCCTTCAGCTCTCCTGCAAGGATCCCTCCCTGGATTGCTGCTCCCTGCGCGACACATTCCATAGGATCAACGCCGCGCTCAGCCTTCTTGCCTATAGAGTCCTCGATAAATTTCCTGACCACAGGCATCCTTGTAGGGCCTCCCACCATGATGATCCTGCTGATCTGATTCGGAGCAAGACCAGCATCCTTTATTGCCTGCTCGAGCGGGCCTTTGCACTTCTTGATAAGGGGATCGACTAACTGCTCCAGCTTTGCGCGGGTAAGCTTCATGGAAAAGTGCTTTGGACCCTTGTTTGTGGCTGTAATGAAGGGCAGGTTGATATCAGTCTCCATGGTTGTTGAGAGCTCGATCTTGGCTTTTTCAGCAGCCTCTCTCAAACGCTGCATTGCTGTATCATCCTCGCTGAGATCCACTCCTTCCTTGCTCTTGAAGTCCCTCACAATCTCTTTGATGACAGCATCATCCATATCTGTTCCGCCAAGCTGCGTGTCTCCTGATGTTGACTTTACTTCAAAGACCCCTTCTCCAAATTCCATAATCGTGACATCCAGTGTTCCGCCGCCAAAGTCAAACACAAGGATCTTGAGGTCCTTGTCTGCTTTGTCAAGGCCATACGCAAGAGCAGCGGCAGTAGGCTCGTTCACGATCCTGACAACATCAAGGCCGGCAATCGTCCCTGCATCCTTGGTTGCCTGCCTCTGGTTGTCATCAAAATATGCTGGAACTGTAATGACTGCTTTCTTCAGCGGCTCTCCTACAAACTCTTCTGCGTCCTTCTTGATCTTCTGCAGGATAAATGCAGAGATCTGCTGCGGAGTGTAGTCTTTGCCATTGATATTGTACTTGAAATTCGTCCCCATCTTTCGCTTTGCAGCAGTAATCGTATTCTGCGGATTTGAGACTGCCTGCCTCTTTGCCGGCTCTCCGACCAAAAGCTGGCTGTCTTTCGTGAATGCGACCACGCTTGGGAATGCTTTTCCGTACTGGGAAGCTCCCTCTGAGCTTGGGACAATGACAGGTTTTCCCGCCTGCAATACAGACGCAGCTGAATTGCTTGTTCCCAAATCAATGCCTAAGATTTTTTCTTTTGCCATTTTTCCTCCGTTTTGATTTTGATCCTTTTTGTGCTACCGGCTCTTTTTCGTGGTATCAGCCTTATACTACGGACTTACACTGTGAACTTACACTGATCCTATACTATGAATTTACACTGCTGAATCACTGCTGTTTCTGAGCAGTTTCTTTGCCGGCTTCTTGAGGCCTTCCTTTGCTTATCTTGACCTTGCTATGCCGCAAAATATGATCATATATCTTATACCCTTTCTGCAGTTCCTGGAGTATTGTGCCTCCCTCCTCATCTGACTCCTGCTGCAGCATCACCTCATGCAGATGGGGATCAAATTTCCCTGCAGCCTCAATGGGAGCCACTCCAGACTGCTTAAGGAATCTCTGGAACTGGCTGTACATCATCTTCATCCCTTTGGCAAACTCTGTCTCTTCTTTGCATTCCTTCAGGCCATGCTCAAAGCTGTCGATGATCGGAAGCAGCTTTCTGATGAAATCCTCCTCAGCGTATTTCCGCAAGAGCTCTGCATCTTTTTTATTGCGTTTCATGAAGTTCTCAAACTCTGCCTGGAGGCGCTGGAGGGATTCTGTAAGGTCAGCTATCCTCTGGTCTTTTTCTTGGTCTTTTTCTGTAAGAGGGGTAGGCACGGGCTTCTCCTCCCGAGTATCCTCTTTTGTACCCCCACCGCTATACTCCTTATCCTCTTGGGGCTTCGCTGAACCTTTTGCTTTTATCATCACTCAATCTCAATCCTTTTCTTTTTCTGTTCGAGCTGCTTCATCTTCGGAGCCTCGATCCTGAGGATGCTGTTCTTGAAGGATGCTTTTGCCTGGCTTGCATCGATCTCGCTAGGGAGGGGGATTCTTCTACAGAATCTTGACATCCTGCTTTCGTAGCTTGAAAAGCCTTCTTTCTCATGCTTCTTCTCTATCCTGTTTTCAGCCTTAACCTCAATGCTGGTATCAGTCACATTGAGCTCAATGCCATCTTTATCAACCCCTGGCAGCTCAATCGAAGCTACAATGCCTTTTTCTGTCTCCTTCAGATCAGACACAGGAGACCTGAAACTGCTCCATTGCAATTCATTGCCCTTGTGGCTCT
>DATDTY010000054.1 GCA_035290625.1 Candidatus Nanoarchaeia archaeon | reverse complement strand
CTTGCTATGGGTTCTTCCTTTGAGGATGAGATACTTTTCTGGGTTTTGGATTTCTGTTGGAGGGATGATGATTTCTTTTTCTTTATCTGGTTTCTTTTCCTGCTCTGATAAGTATCTCTTGTAAGCCCCTTCTATTGGTTTCCCGAAAATGGTTTTTTGGATCATTTGGTTTTTTCTGCAAGATTTTGTAAGACGCTCTTCATGAACCCCCATCTTTCTGTGAATTTATCAAGAACCTTCTTATTTCTCTGTCCTGCTTGCACCATATCTATACCTGCTGCGATGAAGTCTAGATTCTGGTCAAATTGGGCTCTTGTTGCATCAATGATCGCGTCCATTGCTGCATAATGGTTTCCGTCGTACTCTGCATTGACCAAAGCCTCATTCAATATTCCAGATTTTGCTGATACGAACTTATAGGCAACCATCATTGATGCAAACGGATCCCGCTCCTTTGCTCCCTTCTCTTGAGTTATTTCATCGAGAGCCTGGCTCAGGGTAATTATAGATTTGGCTGCTCTTGGGGAAATAGGCAGTATCAAAGCAGAGTCTGAGCCTGCCTGATGGCCTTCAACCTTAGCAGGCCAGCCTGACTTTAAGGCTGTTTTGCTTTTTCCGCCTTCCAGGTAATCCAGGCCGTGCCTTAAATACAGGGCAGTGATATATTTTTCAAACGGAACTTCTTTCTGATCCAGCGCCCTATGGGCCTCTACTATTTCCAGTGTTCTGTCTTCTCCGCTTTCTTCGAAGCGAACTCTTGGATTTCTGTCTTTTTTTAAGATCTCGTAGAGGTCATCAGGCTGCTCCATAAAATAATCGGTGTCAATAATCAAATGCATTCTGTCCTTCAATGCCCTTCCCAGCTCATTTGAAGATTCTGTGAATTCCTGGCCAATGTTTCCTGTTGCCATGCCAACACAATACTCAGCGCCAATAGGATAGGCTTTCCCATCAATTTCTATGAATCCGTCAAAGAGGTTGAAGAGCTGGGCCCGGACAGCAGCAACACAGTTTGGCAGCTCATCAACACCAATGAAGTGATAATTGATTTTATCTGTAAGCTCCTTGAATCTTATATCAGAGCCTGAGCTTCGTCCTTCCTGTATTGCTTTTATGAATTTAGGATTGACTTGCTGAAATAGCTCGCGAGTGTCCATATCATTTCTGCCAAGAATAAAAAGAGAAGCGTCTCCGAAGTATTGCATGATGTCCTTCACTAATTGCGTCTTTCCGGGGCCTGTAGTTCCCTGCAAGAACATGTTAAGTTTTCCTCTGAGGGCCGCATCCGCCATATCATTCATATAAAGAGGAACTCCGTTGAGATTTGCTACTTCAGTTGTGTTTTTGTAGTTTTTTAGGCTGAGTGTCATTTTTCAGGCTCCTTGAGAACGCTAATTTTTACTTCAACGATGGTTTTCGGCTTCAGGCCATTCTGCAGGATGCTTGGAATAACAATGACTGCCTGCTTGCCGTGCTTTGCTATCTTCTTGGTTATGGTGTAGGTCCTTTCCATTTTTATGTATGATTTACACATATTTTGAGAACCTTTACGTATTTATAAATGTTTTGTTACTAAGCAGTAACAATAATACTTTTTCTGAAATCCGTTATTCAGTCACCCGACAGTGTAAAACCCGAAAACCTCGAATTCAGGTCAGAAACCATAAAATTCGAAAGATTTATATACAACATTATCTTGTTAATGTTATAACATTATCATGCTAATATAAAGTGGAAACCCGAACATTTTACGATAGAAAACAGGAGATCAAATTGCTAAAAGAAGAATTTGCTAATTTGCAGTCTGGCAAAATGTTCGTTGTATATGGCAGGCGAAGAGTGGGTAAAACCGAGCTCATAAGACAATTCATCAAATCAATTCCTGAAAACAAAATGTATTTTTACGTGGATTTAGTAGAAAAACAGGGGATATTGGATTCCATTTCCAAAACAGTGCAGGAACAGTTAGGCGAAACAAGAAAATTTGCAGATTTCAATGACTTTTTAGATTTCATTGCATTAAAATCAGAAAACAGCTTTGTTTTGGTGATTGATGAGTTTCAAAGATTCCTCGAAGTCTCACCTCAATTCATAACACAATTACAAAACCATTGGGATCAAAAATTAAAGAATAAGAAAATCATGCTTATACTGGTTGGTTCATCAATCGGGATGATACAAAAGATAACTAATAGCAAGGCGGGAGCATTATATGGGGGGGCAACAAGAATAAAAATATCTCCTTTCAAATATGCTGATTTTAGATTAATGTTTAAAGAATTAAGTGAGGAAGAAAGAATAATCACTTACGCAGTATTTGGAGGAACACCCTACTATCTTGAAAAAGTCAAAAAGACAGAGGGGAACATACACAAAAAAATATTTGAACTTTTATTAAAAAAAGGCGCTGAATTATTTGAAGAACCAAAAAACCTGATAGAATACGAGAATGTAAGAATACACGCCAAATATAACTCCATTCTCCAGGCGGCATCTGCAGGCAAAGAAAATGTCAAAGAGATAGGAGATTTTACAGGGATAGACACAAATACTCTGCCGGCATATATCAAAAGATTGGATGAACTGCTAGAGCTGCTTGGAAGAAAAGACCCAGTACTAGGCCAGGAACGGCTTGGCAGGTATGGCTTAAAAGATAACTTCTTTAACTTTTGGTATAAATTCATATTCCCAAACCAAACTGCCCTAAATTTAGGCAACATTAAGATTGCAGAGGAGGATATAAAAGAAAATCTTAATGCCCATACTGGACGAGTATTTGAAGAAATATGCAAAGAATTGCTTATCGGATACATAAACAAAGGATTAAATGGCCATATTATAGATTTTGAGAATATTGGCAGCTGGTGGAACAGAACTGGAGAAGAGATAGATATTGTTGGATATAATCGCAAAACTAGAAGAATATTGGTGGGCGAGGTCAAATGGACTAATGACCCAGCAGATATAAGCGTTGTTGATGACCTTATGAGAAAATCCAAATTTATTAATTTCACAGGAGAATATACATTCTTATTCATTTCAAAAAATGGATTCACAGATAAAGCATCAGAAAGGATAACAGAGATAAATGCAATACATCTGGATTTGAAGGAAATTGGGAGGTTATTTGAGGAGATTTAGAGTGAACCGGATAATTTAGTGATATTAACCTTGCATTTTACAAACACTTCTTACCATCTTTCAATAGCCCTCTCAGTACTTTTATTGTCATGGATCTCTCTTTCAATCTTTAATCTGTACACTTTAGCTATCAGTAGCTTGGAGATGCCATGCATAGAATTTTAGCCAGACTTTTTCACCTTAGCCGGTGTAGTGCATATGAAGGAGTTCAAAGAGTTGAGACCGATAGAATTTTCTGTTCTTTGGCTCCTTCTCAAAAACAGGGCTGATGAATTCTTCTGATACATACTCCCCCAAATCCTTTAGCGTGACCTGCTTATCTGAGTATGTTTGTGCTCCCTCGCCTTTTAGGGCTATTGCACCAAGGTCTTCGAGAGCGCGCATGTGCCTGTAAACATGGAAATGGGTGTATACTGGAGAACGGGCTATTTTCCCATTTTTACGCTTCTGATGAGTTACTCGTTTATAGATTGGATAGAGTTCTTCAGAAATGTCTCTGATGGCCATGGTTGGGTTTTTTGACAGCAGGTAAAGCATGAGAGCGCGATAGTAGATAGCCTCTTTCTTTTCTGAGCGGGGATAGGTGAGAAAAGCAGAGGCATGGAAGTTCAATGTAATCTCTTTGCCCCACCAATCATGAACCCATGGTTCAAGCTCATTGACCAGAGGGGTTGCCCTGACCGCAGCTGCATCTATCTCTTCCTTTTCCCAAAATACAGAGGCAGGCTTTGTGGTTTTGGAAACCAAGCCTATTGAGGCCATTCCCTTGGCACAAAGGTTCCAAGCATAGGATAAGGAACGCTGAGCAAAGAAGGTGTGATAGATATCAGGGTATGCTGCTTCAATTTCCTTGTTTATTTCTGCAGCGGTAAGAGGGGTATGCGGATCTAGGATATACCTCGCTAAAAAATACCTCGGCTCAGCAGCTACAGTTGCAAAGATCTGCATCAATTTTTCGCTCTCCATGCATGATGAGAAGACGGAATGCTTTAAAAAGGAGAGCGTCATTTCAAGGATATGGCACGGATAACACGCGAGAAATTCAAGACTGAGCATACTGTGTTTGATGCGTTCACGAATCGGACCATCTTTAAGCTGCTTTCACAGGGCAATTTTGACGGCCTGATTGGCCCGGTCTCTATGGGAAAGGAAGCGAACGTATTTGTTGCTGCAAAAGGGGACGAAAAAGTCATTTTGAAGATCTATAGGCTGGAGAATGCGGATTTCAACAGGATGTTTGAGTACATCCAGGGCGATCCAAGATTCGAGAATCTCAGGAGAAGCAGGAGACACGTCATCTTTGCGTGGTGCAGAAGGGAATTCAAGAACCTGCTGAAGGCAAGGGAAGCGGGTGTTGAGGCTCCGGTTCCGCTGGCTTTTGCAAACAATGTGATTGTGATGAGCTTTATTGGGAATTCGGAAGCCAGCCCGAAGCTGAAGCACGCTATTCCAGGGCATCCGGCTATTTTTTTCAGGGAGACCTTAAAGGACATAGAGCGGCTTGCTGCTCTTGGATTTGTGCATGGAGATTTATCTGCGTTTAATGTGCTGAATTACCATGAACGGCCTGTGTTTATTGATTTCTCGCATTGCACGGGGGTGAAGAACCCGCGGTTTTGGGAGTTTCTCAGGCGAGATGTGAGAAATATTTGCAGCTATTTTGAGAAGCTCGGGGTCAAGAGCGACCAGGAGAGAATCGTAAAGAGACTTATGCGGATTGTTGAGCGATGTAACATTTAAAAATAATAGGGGGTTTGCAGCTGACTATGGCAGAATATGTGTATGAACTGAAGATACCTAAGGATCGCGTAGCTGTGCTTATCGGGAAGAATGGAGAGGTAAAGAAAAGGCTGGAGAGCACTGCTGAAGTCAAGATAGATGTGGACTCGGAGGAAGGAGACTGCCTGCTGAAGGGAGAGGATGCGCTTGCCCTGTTCACAATGCTTGAGGTTGTCCGGGCCATTGGCAGGGGATTTAATCCTGATACTGCGATGCAGCTGTTCAAGCAGGATTATGTATTGGATGTGATTTCCCTTGGGGAGTTCAGCAAGAACGGCCTTGCCAGGGCCAGAGGAAGGGTTATTGGGGAGAAGGGAAAATGCCGGGAAACAATTGAGACACTGACTGATTCGCAGATTTCTGTGTATGGCAAGACGATATGCATCATCGGACGGGCTGAGAACGTAACATTGGCGAGACGGGCTATTGAGAATCTGCTGAAAGGCAATTCCCATGCGAGCGTCTATAGCTGGCTGGAGAGGCAGAGGAAGAAGTTTGGGCATGAGTTTTTGAGGGGGTAGGGTTTCTGGCCTGCGGGCAACGATAATTATATATAGGTATATTCGAATAAAGAGGCTGTGAAAGACTGCTTTCAGGTCTCAATACGGGGAATTCTGCTGACTTGGCTTGCGAGCATGTTTGTTTTTGGAATTATGAGCCTCCTTGCTGTTCCTAGCCTGGCTGAGCCGAGCGCAAGACTCGCTTATGTATTTGAGGCAAGGCCTGATTCAGAGTTTACAGAGCAGAATGCGGCAAACCTCTGCATGAACAGCCAAGGCCAGAGATGCATTGGGCTGGTTTTCTTTGAGCAGATCCCTGAGTTTAACAGGATCCTCCTTAACCTTGATGTTGTTGATGTTGTTGGAGACAACATTGATGTTGAGATTTATCCTTTAACAGGGAAGCCTGCAGGCAGCCTTACGGCAAATAGTATAAGACCATTCATTCAATTTGGAGAAAATAAAGTAAGGGTAACTCTTGATCGGGATTCTCCTGCCAGCTATAGCATTGATGTTACAAGGGTTGCAAATCCCTATGGTTTTGCTCTTGTTCCTGCGGTTCCTTCATCTACAATAACACCAACCCAGAAATTCATTAGTAGCGCTTCTCTCGATATCCAGGAAGCGATCACTGAATGCGAGCGGCAAGGCATTACCAGGAATCTTGCATACCGGTGCAGTCCGACAGCGTGCACTTCCAATGAGTTTGAGTACTCGTACAGCTGCGGAGCTTTCTCAGGCAAGAGCTGCTGCGGAGAAAGGCCGAGGCAGCGAGAACTCCAAACACAGCAACCGCAAGCTCCTGCAACGCAGGAGGTATCACGGCCTGCTCCTGAAACTGAGGCAAACCCGGCCCAGGCTCCAGTTCCGGAATCACCTTCAACAAGCGCAAGCCCAGTTAGCCAGCCTCAAGCTCCTGCAACGCCTTCAACGAGCCCAGAGTCTCGAGTCCAGGCAACAGGTCCGAGTAGTCCGGATCGGCAACCTTCCGGCCGGCCGGCCACGCGAGCAGCACCTTCATCAGATGTACGACAAGCTGATCGTGAGAGGCAGTTTCCAGGAGCACCCTCTCATGTTTCTCCTGCCGCATATCAGCTTGAGGCTCCTGAACAGGCCGAAAGTGAATGCGAGCTTGTTTCTGCAAGGTGGGAAGGTGCAGGAAGGCCAGGAGCAACCATAGATGTTATAGATGTTTTTGAGGGAAGTGCTGTGTCCCTTGTTGCAGGGGCAGAGAATTGCGAGAATCAGGAGATCGAATTTCATATTTTTGAGAGAGGTGTCTTTGGTTGGGGGAATGCGCCTGTTGGGTCTGCGCCTTCTGCAATTGTCCAGAATGGGAGAGCAGAGGCGATCTGGACTGCGGAATACCAGGAAGATGGCTTTCTTCAGGGAAGGCCTGAATTTATGTTTACTGTGAGGCAGGGAAATGGGGGAATGAGCAGGGATTCTGAGAATCTGATTCGGGTCGGGCATTTGGAGAATCCGCTTGTTCCTCTCCAGGGATGCGTTCCAGAGAGCTGCGGTTTGGGTTTGGAGGCGACATATGGCGATGATGCTCTTGAGGGGGTAAATCTCTTTTTGGGGGCGTTGGAGAGGGCTGAGAATGTCTTTTCAATAGAGGGAATTACGTTTAACCTGAGCCTTGATTTGTTTTACAGCAGGAAAAACCTCAAATTGCCATCTGAGATGGGGGGAGATTGGATTATTAACAAGCCGTTTATGATTGAAAATGAGCCTGGCCAATTCATTCTTTTCCTTGATGGAGATCATTTTCAGTTGATTGGACAGGACGGAATTTATTATATGTATAATGACCCGAATACAAGAATACGATTTGATGGGAGATCCTGGTCTATTGAGTTCACCAATGGGCATAGATACGTCCTCGCCCATCAAACAACAGTTGGAGAGCTGAGAAGGTGGGACATCAGCGAGATGCGGTTTGGGAATAATGCAGTTGCTTATGAGTATGAGGATAAGGTGTATGCATTGGAAAACAAGGATGAACAGAGGTATCAGGCAGAGATTTCTTATCTCAAGAGGATTACTGATGAAGTAGGGAGGGCTGCTGTGTTTTCGTACAGGACAACTGTGTTGAGGGACGGCGCTGGATTTCCTTTCTCTGTGCTCGATGCTGTAGAATTGACGGACCCTAATGGAGCTGTGGTTAGAAGATATGAGTTTCAATATAACAGAATGCTGGCAGGCGTGGATCAGGTGAGTTTGGAAGGAGATCAACGGAGAACTCTGCTGAGTTTCGGGTATTACGGAGACGGCAGGCTGGCACAGATAACAAACGAGTTTGGCGGAACGGCTTCCTTCTTTTATACGGGCGATAGAGTTTCTGGGGTAACAGTATTCAATGGTGTCCATCCTGCTGCGTACCTGATTTCGTATAGCTCCGGCGATTTGGTTTTTTCGACACGAGTACGAGAGCGGGGGAGGGGCTCTATTACCTACGTCTTTGGCGCAGACACTGAAAGGAAAGGGTTACTTAAAGAACAGATCTTCTCTAAGGAGGATGGAAGCGAATTATCAAGGTTCTCATTTGAGTATGATATCAGCCATGAGGGCGATCCTTATTATCAAAATCTTGTGTCTGAGCGGCACCAGGAAGGCGTTCTGGCGATCTCAACCGAGTACAGTGATTTCTTTAAAGGAAAGCCGCAGCGAATCCTGCAGTCGGGTTTTGAGGATGCTGCCGATGACGACATTATTGTTTCTTTGGAGTATGATCCTGGAACACTGCTTATTGAGAGATATCTGGAAGAGGATGGCGGCAGCGGAGCGCTGCTTTATCTGGAGGAGTATGCTTATACTCCCAATCATCTTATTGAAGAAATAAGAACCTGTGCCGATGCATCGGAGGCATCTGATGGCATCTGCGAGAGATGGATTGTTTATGGGTACAGATATGATGATAAACTGAGAGAGATTGAGCAGAGAGTTTCTTATGAGCAGGATGGGGCAGCAACTGCATCAAGATCGTTATCCTTTGTATACGAGCAAGCACATGAGCAAGAAGCAGTTTTTCCTTCAGCATCAAGGTATGGGGGGGACCTTCTTATTTCTGATACGTATGACCCCCTCAATCAGCTCCTTTCTACAGACTACCCTGTGGAGAGCTCATTCCAGTATGATGAGTTTGGTTTTTCAACTTCTGTTCAATCTGCATCAAGCCATACCAGCTATGCGTATGACTTTGATTCGGATCCTGTGCATATGCGTGTAGAAGAGTCTATTAACGATAACTCTGAGCGAGCAACTGATGTCTATTTTGAAGGCACAGGAGATGTGCTCCGGCTTTCTGTTCCTTACCAGCCGGGATTCCGGCTTCGGTATACCTATCAGGCAGATATTGGGCCGGATGGGCTTCTTCATGCAGCCAGCATAGGATCATCAGAAGGCACGAGGGATTATGAGCCAGAGGTCTTGTATTTAGAGTCCACTGCATACTCTATGGAGTATTCAGATGACATGTTTAAGGATCCTGAGTCTGTTGGGAGGGGCGATAGCGCTTATCAGATGTCTAGAACATTAGATTCCCGCACATTGACGCTGCCAACAGGGTATACTATTATTGAAAGCCTGGGTGCGTATGGCGAGGTTCAGAGAAGATCCTACGGGGGCTCTGAAGAGTATAGTGTTGCTTATGATCTCGACAGGCCGAGTCATACGTTGACTGTTACGAGAGAAAGCATCAGAAAAGTGTTAACATTCAACCTTATTGGCCAGGTTGTTTCGGACAAGACGTTCAGCAACGGCGAATTGGTGAGCGAGATTATGCTTGAATACGATCTGTTTGGGGAGGTTTCTGCTGCAGAGTATATTGTGGATGGAGAAGTGAGACGCAGCGTTCAGATGGAGCGTGATGATGCAGGCAGGTTGGTGTATTATGATGATGGGTCAGATACGCTGGCAAGCAGGTATGCTAATAACCAACTGGATTCTGTGACTGACAGAGGAAGGCTAAGGGATATTCGGTATGATGGGGATACTGTGAGCTACTATGACGGATACGCTGTCTCTTATGATGGTGTTGGGAGGATTATACATGTGGTTGACAGAAGGGGCGACGAATATGCCCTTGAATGGGATAGCATTGACAGGCCAATACGGATTACTAAACTTCGGGAGGGGGTTTTCAATGTAGAAGTAAGGCATACCTATTATCCTTGGGGGATTCGGCAAACAGAGTCTTCAGATGGAAGCGCTGTTTTTGCAACCGTTGATTATACGTATGATGAGGATCATACCCTCATCAGGATAGATTCTACTGACAGGAGGGATGGCTCTGCAGCAGTGATGGAGTTTAGTGCGCTTGGGGAGATTACCAGAGTAGATGATAATGGCAATGAGTATGTATTTTCTTATGGGCCACCTCATAAGCTGAGATCGATCAGGTATCCTGATGACTCAATCGTTGATCAGGATTATATTGATGAGTTGGAGAGTTATGCAACCAGAGATGAAACCGGAGAGATTAGCGCTATAGACCACCCTGATGAGATAGAGGCTCTTGTTCCGCAAAGGGACCAGATTGCTGCGGATGATTTCTTGGATGGATTGCTGGGGTCTGTCGGAGCGATAGAGCTGAAGGATGCTGGCAGCGGATTATCAGGGGACTGGATTGGGTCTGGGCTAGCCATCACAGGGGCAGCTGTCGCAGGCAGTCCTGATTGTTTGGGCCAGGATCCAGGCCTTCCGGTTTGCGAGGACCATTGCACAGAGTATCGCGGAAGATTCAATGATTATGATGGCCAATTGCGCATCATGGGCCTTGGCAGAAAATTCCAATGCGGAGAATTGGGAGGAGAGATGATTCCTGGCTGGTCTCCTGCCCAGCAGCTTATTTGCTGTGTGCAGTATGTTGATACTGAGTTTGGAGATGATTCTATTGAAGAATTCCCCCCTTATGAGGTCATGCTGGAGCCAGGCTGCCGTGTAGAATGCACTGATGAGCATGGAAAGGAAATCGATTACCTAACGCCTTTCGAACACTATAACCCCTGTAATAAAGAGGTGATCGGATACCAATCCTGGACTACAATTCAAAAATGCGAGAGTTGGGTGGTTGACATTGCGCTGTCTATTGCTGAGGGAGTAGTATATGATACTGGAAAGATGCTTCCCTGGAAGTGGGATGAATGGTATCGTGATGTGGAAGATGCTTATTTTAAGTTCCAAAGCGACGACGGATTCTGGAATTATGCTGATTATTTGGGAAATCTTTTCTCCGGTCCTGGAGGTCTGGTAACCGGAGGAGCAGGCAGAGGAGTAAGTTCTGTTTCTTCGCTGTATAAGCAGGGAGCGAAGGCGTTTGTGAGGAACCTGGCTGAGAGGGGTTCGGGTGCGATGAGGAATCTCGGCAGAAGTTTTAGAGAATTACCCGGGGACTTTTTCAATCGCAGGCCCGCATTTGCTGGCTGCAGCAGTTTCTTGGCTGGAACTGAGGTAGAGACTTCTGAAGGGAAGAAGGCTATTGAAGAGCTGCGGGCTGGGGATATTATTCAATCTTATTCTATTTCACAAGAGCAGGAAAACAAGAACGTTGTGACAGAGGTTATTAGAGGGATGGGGAATTCTTATTTGATTCTGCAGTATGGCAACCAGCAGATCGAGACTACAGGGGATCATTTGTTCTTTACAGGAAAGGGATATACGCCGGCTGAATTGCTAGCTCCCGGGGATACAATCTTTGTTCTTGAAAACGGCAGTCTTGTTCCAACTGAGGTTACTGATATTGAGACAGTTAACGAAAAGGTAAGGACGTATAACCTTGAAGTGAAGGGGGATCATAATTACTTTGCGAATGGCGCTTTGGTGCATAACATAGGATGCCCCACAACCCCGGGTCCAAGGACTATTTCTCAGAGGGGCGCAGAAAGGGAAATAAGGGCAAATCGTTATCATCTTGGCGATAGACCAAATGTTCCAGCATCTCAGGTTTCGAGTAGCCCTGAGCCTCCATCTACGACACGTTTAGGCCTTACAGACCCAAATGACAAAAAAAAGCTATTGCATTTGCTTAACCTACTAAGAGGCGGAGGTTAATTGTTCTTAGCAGTTAATCTTTTTCTGATGGCATCTTTAAGCTTGCTTGCCTCCAGAATGCCTTTTGAATTCTCAACGTATTCCTTAACGGTTTTGCTGGAAGGTAATTGTTGCATATCCAAAGACTGCAGTATCCTTTGATAGTTTCTGGCTAGATTTGCAAATGCATCGCCTGGAGAAACGTTAATGTTGAACATGGGGGGAGATCCTATCTCAAGGCCTGCAATGAGGATCTCACTCTCAAAATAATCGGGATCTGATGCTGGATTTGCAAATAATCCCAATTGCTGCGACGCAAAGGGAAGCAGGGATTGTGGAACGTCTGGGCATTCCTTTGCTTTGACGTCTTGGCTAACCACGAATTGCTGCCCAAAGCTAATTAATGCCTGCTGCGAGTTTGATTGAGTAAAGGGGGGGACAGCGTATTGGATCCATCCGGTCTTTGAGTTAAATGAGAAGAAATCATTTCCTTTTTCCTCATGCCTTCGATCCCGAAATAGAGGCGGCTCATAATCAAATACTTCATCCTCAAGGAACGGGATAATATAATCAAGCGCCTTCTGCACATTTGTAAGCGGGCTCTGCACAATTCCTGCATTGAGGACTGCCTCTTCAGGATTAAAGCGCCACAGTTGTTCTGCTGGATACCCTATCAGCTTCTCAAGAAAGGATGGGCCTGCTTCAAGGCCCCTCTCTGAGAATTCATGCACTGCCTGTGCATATCTGAAGAGTTTATTTGCAGCAAACGCAAGATAGAGGTAGGTTCCCTTCAATTGAGGGGCAAGTTTTTTTGTTGCGTCCATAAATACATTCCAAGAGCCTCGATCAAAGTGATAGATATTATCGGTTTTCCAGCCATTCTTTGAAACGAGATCCTTAAAAAGAGCGTTGTATTCCCGGATTTGGGGGTTTGCTGTTTTTTCTAAAGCCATGGCTGATTCTCCAGAGCTGGTAGGAACTACCCCTTTATAAATGTTTCGTTACTAAGGAGTGGTTATTATGCTTGCTTTTAGAATCTAAATGTTTAAATACTCTAAAAATGGAGGGTTGATGCGCCTTTTACCAAATCAGCGAAACCGATGAAAAAAGCATCCCTGCAACTGTCAATCAATGCTATTGTTGTTTTGATATTGGCTATTACGATGCTTGGCCTGGGACTGGGATTCATGAGGAATCTTTTTAGCTCGGGGGAGAAGCAGTTTGAAAGGGCATCTGATGCTGTAGAAAAAGAGGTTCTGGAGCAGATAAAGGAGTCTGGAAAGAATATCGAGTTTAACAGGCCTGTGATTAAGGTTAAGGCTGGAGAGAAGGAGCAGGTTTGGCTAGGGTTTCAGAATAAGGGTGATGCACCTATAGGCTATCTGATAAAGAGCAATGAGAAGAGTTCTATTGGGGCCAATGCTTGCGATGATTTAAGGATTGGGTCTTATAACTCTGTTATCACAATTCCTCCAAAAGAAGTTTTTGTTTCGCCTGTAACAATAGAGCCTGGAGCAGCAATGGATAAAGGAACGTGTGTTGTGCAGATGGAGATATGCACGCCAGTTGATAGTAGAGGAGCACAGACTTGTAACATCGTTGAATCTACCGAGTATAACCAAGTCCATCTAACTGTTGAGGTGATTTAAGGATGAAAACAAAAATCGGAATATATGCTATCTTCTTTTTGGTGCTGGCTGCGCATGTTCTAGCAGCTGAAGAGCAGGCAACGCTTGCATATGTCTTTGAGGCAAGCCCTCAGTCAGAGTTCACCCGGACTAATAATGCCAATCTCTGCATGAATGGTCAGGGAAAAAGATGCATTGGCTTGGTGTTCTTTGACCAGATTCCTGAGTTCAACAGGATTTCTCTTGAACTCAGAGTCATTGATGTTTTCTCTGGTAGTCCAATGGGTGTTGATATCTATCCTTTGACAGGAAGGCCAAGCAGGCTTACAGCGGATACTATCAAACCGTTTATACCCTTTGGGAGCGATAAAGTAACTGCAACTCTTGATCGTAATTCTCCTGCTGCCTATAGCATAGATGTAACGCGGATAGCAAACCGTTATGGCTTTGCTCTGGTTCCAACCTCCACTCAGGTAAACCAGAAACTGATCAGTGTGGCTTCTCTTAATATCCAGGAGGCAATAACTGAATGCGAGCGGCAAGGCATTACCAGGAATCTTGCATACCGGTGCAGTTCGACAGCGTGCACTTCCAATGAGTATGAATACCAGTACAGCTGCGGAGCGCTTTCAACGAGGAAGTGCTGCGGGGAAAAGCCACCGCAAGCTGCTGCAACGGAGGAGATGTCGCGGCAGACTCCAAGCCAGGAACTACGTGCGAGCCTTATCTCCCATGCTGAAAGGAGTACTGTAACTGTGTTTGCCGGAACTGCGTTTATCGTGCAGGGAAGAGGCGAGCCTTTGGATGCAGTAAGAGGCTATCGCTGGGAAATCTTTAACCGAGGAGGAGGCCGCGCAAGCCTGCGGGATGTAGGAGCCCTCAGTTCAGCAATGCAGCAAGTCAGCGATGGAACTCCGCTGCCGGTATGGTTTGATTACAGGCCTACGCTAATCTTCAGGCGGGCTGGCAGCTATGAGGTCAGATTTTCAGTGAAGGATGCAAATGAAGTATGGAGCGAGCCTGCACTATTCTATGTAGAGGCCAGCAACAGGGTAACAGCAGAGTACACAAGTGAAAATCCTCCGGTGTTTTCAAATGCAGCTCCTGAGTTCAATGAGAGATCATTCAATGGGAGGGAAGCTGTTCACGGCCAGATTTCAGGCAGACCGAACGCCCAGATTACATTTACAATAAGCGCCAGCGATCCGGATAATGACGTGGTTACCTACGGAATCTCAGGCCCTGAAAATGCAAGGATTGATCGAAGTACAGGAGAATTTTCCTGGACTCCGTCAAACACAGGGACATATAGTGTAGAGATACGAGCTTTTGACGGAAGGGATACTGCCTCAAAAAGCATCAGTATTGTTGTTGAGGAAGCTGCAATTGCCGCGCCTGCCTCACAAGATACGGAAGATGGAAGTATAGAAGGAGTGATATCTCCTGCAAGCCAGCCTCTAAGAGCAATCATCACATCGCACCGGGACGGCAGAACTGTAAGGATTCAAAGAAACGATGGCATTACTGTACATGGAAGGAGCGAGCCAGCTGATGCAGCAAAAGGATACCGCTGGGCTGTGTTTACATCAGGAAACACTCCGGCAGATCCAAGAGATGTTATAAACCTTAATGAGAGAATCAGGCAGGCAACTACAACTACACAAACGCCTAAAACCGTATGGTTTGACCGATCCCCCAACCTTCAGTTCAGAGGGCCAGGACGTTATGAAGTCCGCTTCTGGGCCAGAGACACACCGCTTAACGCGCCTGCCTCAACTCCGGTCCACTGGAGCGATCCTGCCAGATTCTCAGTTATTGTCAACAGCCCGCCTCTATTCCTCGGAACAGCAATGAACGGCCAACAGGCTATTTCAAGCCCGCTTTTTTTCAGAGCAAACCAGCCAAGGACATTTAGCATCAGCGCTTTTGATGCTGACGGTGACACCCTCTCTTATGCTCTGGTTGGCCTTCCTGGGGCGACTCTTAATTCTGCTACAGGAGAATTTTCCTGGACTCCGTCAAGTGCCGGGAGATATGAAGACGTTGAGATCAGAGCATCGGACGGGAGAGAATCTGCTGTATCAAGGCTAATAGTGATTGTGGAGCAGAGCGGAGCGCAGTCGCAACAGATTGAGCAGACTTTGCCGCTTATTGCCCAGTTAACGTCTCTTGTGAATGGAGCCAGGGTTACCGGATCCGCAGGGTATATGACCCCTCCGATAACCTTGAGGGCTGCTGATGAAAGAAGGATCGCTGGAACTCGAGTTGCTGTTTTCAAGAGGAATGCTGAGGGTGTTTTTAGGTTGGCGCCTCTTGGGTCAGCGGAAAATGTAAGAGGAGATCAAAGCAAGGTGAAGCAGGCAACGAACACTGCAGGGCAGATAATAGGCCCAATCTGGTTTGACGCATGGAGTAATGACGGCCCTGTGATTAAATTCAACCAGCCTGGCGAGTATGAGCTGCGCATGGCTATCAAAGGTCTTGATGGCGTATGGAGCAGGGCTGTTGTTGTGACGTATATCATCAGCTGATCAGTATTGCTTTTGATAGGTTACCGGGATTCCTGGAGTGTGTAAGTCTTACCGGGATGTCTTACCGGGATTAATGGAAAAGTTCTCAATTATGCCCCCAAGCAGAGAAAGATTCCGGCCTCATAACCTAAACATTTTTAAACAAATCGTGAAGTGTTCTACCTATGGCAAGCGCAGCCCAGGAGATGGCATTAAAGCAGAGAGAGATTTCCATATCCCAATTCTTTGAGAAGAACCGGCATCTGCTCGGATTTGACAACAAGAGAAAAGCCTTGATGACCACTATTAAGGAGGCTGTGGATAATTCGCTCGATGCCTGCGAGGAAGCAAGGATTCTCCCTGAAGTCTCTATTGAGGTTATTGATATGGGGAATGACCGCTACCGGGTCATTGTTGAGGATAACGGGCCGGGGATTGTGAAAGCCCAGATTCCGAAGATATTTGCCAAGCTCCTGTATGGAAGCAAGTTCTTTAAACTAAGCCAGTCGAGAGGCCAGCAGGGCATCGGGATCAGCGCGTCTGTCCTTTATGCCCAGCTCACGACAGGAAAGCCTGCAAAGATTCTGTCAAAAACAGGGAAAAATGAGCCTTGCCATTACTATGAGCTCCATATCGACACCCAGCACAATGCTCCGGAGATTGTCAAGGATGAAACAAGGAGCTGGGAGAAGGAGCATGGAGTCAGGATTGAGCTTGAGCTTGAAGGGGATTATGTAAGCGGAACCCAGTCTGTGGATGAGTATCTGAAGGAGACTGCTATTGCGAATCCGCATGTCACGATTGTGTATACAAATCCGAAAGCCCAGCAGATCATATTTCCCCGAGCTGTCAGCACGCTTCCCCCCATGCCAGCAGAGATCAAGCCTCATCCCTATGGGATTGAGCTTGGGATTATGCAGAAGATGCTGAAGGATACGGAAAGCAGGACGTTGCAGTTGTTCCTCAGCTCAGAGTTCTCCAGGGTTGGATCTGGGACTGCAAAGCAGATCTGCGAGAATGCTTCGCTGCTGCCGAACACAAAGCCCGGTGAGATGAGCAGGGAGATGGTTGAGAAGCTCATGGAAGGCATCAAGAAGACAAAGCTCATTGCGCCTCCAACTGACTGCATCTCTCCCATCGGAGCAGAGCAGCTCGAGAAAGGATTAAGGAAAGAGGTTAATGCTGAATTTTATGCAACAGCATCAAGGCGGCCATCAGTATACAGGGGAAACCCTTTTGTTGTGGAGGCAGGCATCGCCTATGGCGGATCTCAGGGAGCTGAGGACACTGTCCGGCTCCTGCGGCTTGCAAACAGGGTTCCTTTGCTGTACCAGCAGGGAGCCTGCGCCATCACCAAATCTGTTATCAGCACTGCATGGAAAGATTATGGATTGAACCAGAGCAGGGGAGCTTTGCCGATAGGCCCAGTCACCTTAGTTGTGCACCTTGCTTCGGTGTGGGTGCCTTTCACATCAGAGTCAAAGGAGGCTATTGCCCATTATCCTGAGATTGTAAAGGAAGTAAAGCTTGCTCTCCAGGAGGTCGGAAGAAATCTGGCAAGCTATGTGAGCAAGAAGAGAAGGGTGCAGTTCGAGGGCAAGAAACGGGATTATATCAGGATGTTCATCCCGCATGTTGGAGAGGCGCTGAAGGAACTGATTGGGCTCAAGCAGGATGAAGAAAAGAAGGTTGAGGAGCTCTTGGCTACGATTCTTGAGAGCAAAAGGGGGGAGTTGGAAAAGGTCGAGATGGAGAATCCCGAGTATGACGAGGAATTCGCGAAGATAGGCTCAGGTGAGGATGATGAAGACCAGTAAAAATGTTGCAGAGGAGATCGAGAAGATCGCAACTGAGAATGTCTACAAAAAGATCCTGAAGAAGCAGCTTCCCCAGCTTGAGATGCCGCTTCGCGCACTGACCAATGTCAAGTATGACCCAAAAGAAGGATATTTTGAGCTTCTTGGGAAGATGAAAAGCAGGACCCTGACTGCATCCACGATAAAGACCTTTGCGCAGACTCTCAGGATGATGGCGCATGCGAAGACAATCGTCCAGACAGATGACATCACGACCAAGCGAGAGATGTATTACATCTCAAAGAACTGGGCTGAGGCTGCGTTCAGCGAGCAGCCGGAATCCGATATGGTGATGGAGGATATTGAGGCGATGATGCAAGTCAACAGGGAGCAGATCGGATTCATCCCTGAAGAGAAGGGAGGGGAGATTGCAGGAAAGCTGATCGTGGTTGACAAGGATCCGGATACAGGGAAAGATCTCAGGATTGACTGCACCAAGTTCGGATCAGGCGCGTATTCCATCCCTATCTCGGTCGAACACCTGAAGTTTGAGACTGATGCAAAGTTTATCCTGGCGATTGAGACTGCAGGTATGTTCCAGAGGCTTGTAAAGCACAATTACTGGAAGAATGCGAACTGCATCCTTATTTCGATGGGAGGGGTTCCGACACGGGCATTGCGCAGGTTTATCCGCAGGCTGAGCGATGCAAAAAAGCTTCCTGTCTATGTGTTTACCGACTGTGATCCTTACGGATTCTTCTCAATCTACAGGACACTGAAAGTAGGCTCAGGAAATGCAGCACATATCAATGAGTACTTCTGCGTTCCCAGCGCAAAGTTTCTGGGAGTGACTCCGCAGGATATTATTGACTATAAACTGCCAACGCATCCTCTCAAGGAGGTTGATTTCAAGAAGATAAAAGACGTGATTAAGAACGATCCGTTTGCAAAACACCATAAAGAATGGCAGAAGGCCCTTAACCAGCTGAGCCAGATGAAAGTAAGGTCAGAGCAGCAGTCGCTTGCAAAATGGGGGCTGAACTATGTTATTGAGAAATACCTTCCTGAGAAGATTAAGAAGCCTGAAACCTGGCTGCCATAGGCCGTTCTCTCACTCATCACTGGACAACCTCGCGTGAAGTATATAAAGGGATGAATCTACCCTGTGCGAATGGACGCAGAAAAGGCGTTAGTAGTATTCCAAGGCAAGAATATACGAAGAGTGTGGCATAATAATGAGTGGCACTTCTCAGTGGTTGATGTAGTCTTTGCGTTGACGGATAGCAAAGATGCTAAGGATTACTGGTATCAGCTTAAAAAACGAGAGGCAGAGCAGGGTATTGAGTTATCGACAATTTGTCGACAACTGAAATTGCCTTCAGAGGATGGTAAGTATTATGCAACTGACTGCGCAAATACAGAATCCATGTTCAGGATAATACAATCAATCCCTTCTAAAAAGGCAGAGCCTTTCAAGCAATGGCTGGCTAAGGTCGGCTATGAGCGCATTCAAGAAATAGAGAATCCAGAACTCGCTCAAAAGCGGATGAGGGCAATATACAAAGCAAAAGGGTATTCAGATGACTGGATAGAAAAGCGGGTTAGGGGGACTGCAATACGGGATGAACTCACGCATGAATGGGACAAAAGGGGTGTTAAGACAAATAAGGAATATTCCATACTAACGTCTGAGATTTCTAAAGCGACCTTTGGCTTGACTCCTAACAGATATAAGAAATTCAAAGGCTTAAAGAGAGAAAACCTGAGAGACCATATGAACGATCTGGAACTGATTTTTAGTATGCTCGGCGAAGCCTCTGCAACGAAAATAGCCAAGAGGAAGGAGGTGTTTGGATTTGATCAGAATAAAGCCGCTGCAAAAGAGGGCGGGACCGTAGCAGGGGTAGCAAGAAGGGAGCTGGAGAAGAGGAGCGGGGAGAAGGTCGTTAGCTCTGAGAATTATCTTAATGAGGTTGAATCCGCAAAGAGGATTTCTAAGAAGTGAATGTTTTTGAAACATTTATAAAGCTCCTATGAACCTTTGAGGATATGGGCCAGTAGCTCAGTCTGGACAGAGCGCCTGCCTTCTAAGCAGGAGGTCGGGAGTTCAAATCTTCCCTGGCCCGTAGATTGACAAAAGGGACTAGGAAAGTCAAGGGATGCTCATTCCCTTCTCTTTTCAAGAATTTTTATCTCGTTATTGTAGCTGAAGTAAATGATGTCATCGCCCTCAGAGAGCTCTCCCAGGGACTCATCAACTGCAGCATCAAAGGTCTCGAATGATACAGGATCCATGATCTGCACTCCTGCAGGGTTCTTTGCAATGACTGTCGCGTGCTTCTTCTGGATGTCAAGTTTCTCCACTTTGTCTCCATGGCTGAAGGTAAACTGCTTTTCTCCGCCTCCCTTGATGCTCTTGGCGTAGAATTTGAGCTTTGTATGCGAATGGGTTCCTACTGCAACAACTTCCCTTCGCGTGACCTGGAGGATGATTCCATTGAGAAGAAAGAAGTCTCCTCTCTGAAGCTCTGATGCAGAGGCCATGGCTGAGATGGAACTGATGAGGTTTTTAATGGTTGTGGTAGGCTCGGCATACGCGGTAATTCGCCTGGTTAAACAAAGGTTCAGGATAAGTTCTCAGTATGGCGGGATACCAGAAACTTATATATATAATAACCCGGCAATGTGCTGAGGTATGAGTTTGAACCCTTATCTTGCAATATTTTTTGCCGCTACAATCGGAGGATCAAGCGGCGTTTTCATTAAGCTCCTGAACCTTCCCTCAACGTCTATCACCTTCTTTCGAGTGTTTGTCCCTGTGGTGATCCTTTTAGGTTATTTTGGATGGAAGAGAGTACGGGTCTTTCATGGAAATTATTGGATCATGCTGGTTGCGTCTGCATTGAATGCCGCAAGAATGTTTCTTTATATGGTCGCATACCTGTATACCTCCATTGGAAATGCGGTCATCATCTTGTTTACATGGCCAATTTTTGCGACATTGTTTGGCATGCTGCTGTTAAAGGAGAGGGTAACTAAAAGAACAGCACTGCTTATTGGCGTAGCGTTTCTTGGGATTATGATTATGTATCTGAATAAAGAGATAACCTTTGGGAACAGGGATGTCATCGGAATGGGAGCTATGCTCTTGTCTGCAATCATCTTCTCGCTCACTGCAGTTATTTTCAAAAAAGAGTTAAAAAATTACACCAAAACAGAGACGATATTTTACCAAAATCTTCTGGGTGCAGTAGTTTTTTTGCCATTCATATTTATCAATGAGCCATTGCCGACACTTACCCAGACAATCATTGCCTCGATATACGGTTTTTTGGTGGGTATTGCGGCTTTCCTATTATTTTTCTTTGCACTGAAAAGGCTGCCCATGAACCATTTCTCGCTGTTCACCTATTGGGAGGTTCCCGCTGCGCTGATTTTTGGTGCAGTCTTCTTCAGAGAGGCAATCACAATAGATATGATTATCGGTGGAACGTTAATCCTTATTGCCGGGATATCATTAAGAGAGAAGGAAGCTGCTCCTGACTAACAACAACTTATTTAAACACACTTCTTTTTCTGGGATATGCGCGAGGGTACCCAAGCGGCCTAAGGGGATCGCCTGCAGAGCGATTATTCATGGGTTCGAATCCCATCCCTCGCTTTATATTTCTAATGGAAAGCGTGTTTAACAAACCTATAAAAGGCAGAGGGATGAGAGGCACGCTATATGGCAGAAAACGATATATACGACAGTAAGGGTAAATATGAGAGATTTAAGGCAAATTTGAAGCAATTCTTAATCCCCCCAGGTGAGAATGACAGGAAAAGGAAATATTACTGCAATAACGAAGAGAATCTGGTCTATTTTAGACACTTATTTAACAAATTTGAGGCTAAGGACTTAAGCTATGTAAGAAGGAATAGGCTTCTAGAGAGCAGGAGGATGGTTTGCCATGTCGCTGAAAAGAACCTTAAGGGGTTAGATAGGGAGGATATAGACAAACTAGTGACTTATATGCACAGTGCCTATAAGACACCCAAAAGTAAGAGTGACTTTATTCGTGATATTAAGCACATGTGGAAGATTCTCTTTCCTGAGAAGGATGAGAAAGGCAGAATAGAGGACTCTCTTGTACCTTATCCAGTACGTCATTTAAGCCCAAAAACAGAAAAATCCAGAGAGAAAAGGCGGAATGATAAAGTGACCTCCTCCCCGCCCTAAAGGGCGGGGCTTCCTGCGCTAACTGAACACCACGTTGTGGTGTGCTTCCTGATTCTTGATATAGGCCTCACAAACGGCAAGATCATTCACTCCTACCGTCGCTGAATAACTGCTCGGCGC
>DATDTY010000053.1 GCA_035290625.1 Candidatus Nanoarchaeia archaeon | reverse complement strand
GCCTCAGCAGTATTCTGCAGACAATTGGAAACATACGATTTGATCGGAGTCAGCTCAAAGGTTCCGGTAATCCTCTCAGTTGCCTGCCCTGCTGACCTGATGTCAGTAACCTCTCCCTGGATAAAAAAGATGTAGAAGACGGCAAAGAGGACGGCCAGAGCAAGAACCAAAAACAGAGTCATTTGTCCTTTCCTAGTAACCGGAGATCTCTTTGGAAAAGACGCATACAAAAGCAGGACAACGCCGATGGTGAGCGCAGAGTCTGCAACATTAAATGCAGGCCAGAAGCTGAAGGAGATAAAATCAGTAACATATCCGAGAAAAACCCTATCAAGAGTATTGCCAACCGCGCCGCCCAATATGAATGCAAACCCTGCCTGATGGAGATTGTCCTTGGGAATCTTCGGATACCAAAGCAAAATGCCGAATGAGAAAACAGCTCCGATGATGAGAAAAAAAAGATTGAGGTTCTGGAAAAGGCCAAAGCTTGTTCCAGTGTTGCGAACCAGCTCAAATGACAGAAAAGAAGGAACAAGGTTGACAGGATTCCCCAGAAACGTACGTGCAATGTATTTTGATGCCTGATCCAGCACTACTGCAAGAAAAGCTACCAGAGCAAACTGCCTTACCATTGGTATTTTCGTTGCTGATTGTCAGCTCCCGCCATGCGCTCCAGATTTGCCAGGCGCTGGTTGATGCTTTCTATGCCTGCCCGCAATGCGTCAAGCTTGCTCGAGAGGATTTCTATGTCTTTTGCAAGGATGAATGAGGAATCGCTGCCAGAATATCCCATGCTTGCTCCCATGCCTGCCATGCCATGCCGAGGAAAGGACTCTGCCGGAGGGACAAGCTCCGGGGCATTCGGATATGAAAATTGTGGCCTGCCAGTATCTGCAGGCATTTCGCCAGGCATCTGCCCAAGAGATGCTCGAGGCTCTGCTCCAAGAGCTCCCAGATTGCTTAAATCAAGATCGTCTTTTTTCCAGAACATCAGCTTGCGGAAGAACGCCATCATTTCACCTCTGCAGAGAAATCAGACGTTTTTGCTATATAAAGATGTTGGTTTTTCACGGTCGCATTGAAAAGTTGCTCGCTTCGCTCGGCAGCGCCAGTACTCAAAAATGCTTCGCATTTTTGGTCGCTCCTGCGGAGCAGTTCGCCATGCGCAAGTCAGGAAGAATAGCGACATTCCCCGAAGGGGGCAACCTCCTTGTCGCTCTGCTGTCTTATTTTAAGATGGCTCACAAGAGGGCGCTGCATGACTTTTCAATGCCACCTTTTTCACCGGTCATGAAACATACCGATGCCTTCTGTAACAACATCGTCGAGAAAATCGCGGGCATTCTTAGGGAGGTCTGCCGCTGAGTCAATTATAAATCTTCGTATGCTGGCGGACGGGTCTGCAGCAAGCAGCGAACCTGAGTCTTTCTTAGTATGGTAGGCCTGAAAGGCCTTAAGGAGTTCATAGACGAAAATGGAGGACTGCTTAACATCAGTATCATATTGGGATTGCAACATATATCCCCGACTAGTAGAATAAAGGCCTGCTGCACTCATGAGTTTGGTTATAAGAGATGTAAGTTGTAAAGAGTAACGCGCTTCAGGGTCAAGTGCCATATAAATCCCCTAAAGTAAAAACTCTCCTTGGCCACCATTGCGGAACACAGAAACAGGATTTCCATTTTCATCGATATCAAGAGGTATGGGAACCGCTTTCTTCCAGGCAGTGATATGCACGCTGTTCCTGCCCTTCCAGTTCCTCAGCTCTTTTGCAAAATTGCCAATCCAAATACCCTCAAGGCTGAAGTAAGGCATATCCCGCTTATGGACATGAAAAATGCGGTTGGGATTTTTAGGAGGCGTATCTGGAACAGGCTCAGGACTTGAAAGTTTCACATCTGAAACAATAAAATGCTCCAGGTCGAAAAAATAAATAGGCCCTGAGAGATCGCCGATAAAATTATGCACCGTAGGTGGAAGTTCAGCTGCGTTTTGGCCAGCAGGTTTATAGGAATGCTCATTCATCACAACAATAAAATTCTGATAGATGCGCTGTGCAATCTCAAGTGTGCCGCTATTTGATTCAAGAACCCTTTTCTTCCTTGAGGGAGGAAGCTCAAAAGCGATTTCCCTGACTTTTTGATAGAGGTCATTGCATGATCCTTTGAGAGGCAACTCCACAACATGCAGGATAGTGTCCATGCCATACCGGCCTTCTCTGCGGCAAAAGATATCTACAGTAAAAGGCTGTTTTGGAGTATATCCCGTATCCCCACCCCTACGATGGAAGCTGGAGTACAACGAATCAGTCTCAACCACATCAAAATCACGGGAGAAGGTAAGACCAGAAGCTATGGCCTCTTTAACAAGCGAGGTAAGAGACTTTTTTGGCCCAGTGTAGGTCTCCTGACGTTTGCATGGAATACCAGGGAGTGCATTAAAATGTCCGTGCCGATAGAAATCTGTAGCCCGGTTGATGCAACCACCCTCTGGAACCACCCTAATCCCGCATTCTGGGTTTGGGCAGTAATAATGCTGCTCTCTTGCCTTGAGGGCATCCGGAAGCTGGACAATAGTGCCATCCTCATTGAGGGCCTTTGTCAGCATATGCCCATGGGCCGGGCAAGCATATTGTTCATTCATAGCGTCGGGAAAACATACGTTAGTTTATAAACATTCCTTTTTGTAACCCCTAATTAATGATGAATTTAAGAAAGTAAAACGCCGCTCACAGTCCCTTCCTGCCCTGGCCGCGAGGTAATCCTTGCCTTGCCTTTTTCTGTCTGGACTACAGTTCCTTTTGTGAGGATATTTCTCCTGACAAGGTTTGATGACGCAGGGTTCTCCAGGATTCCGGTAATCTTAACCTTAAATGTTTTCTTTGTTTTCGCATCAGAAACATTGACTATATCTGCCATAAGGAGTCGTGTCTTGGTGCCGCCGCCCTTCTGGCGATCCTGCTTGATCTTCCTTGGGCCAAACTTGGTAAACGTAGGGTTCCGTCCAGAAGCAAAATGCCTGCTGCCTTTAAGGTTCTTTCTGATGTAGGCTCCTGAAGTCGAACGCCTGGATCTGCCATGGGTGAATGCCATAAGAGGGATGAAATTGGCAAGTGTTTAAAAGGGTTATGGTTCGCGAACTGGCAGCAGCCAAGTATTGGAAGTGCGGAAAAGGCGGTGTCTTAGGCAAATCGGAATCTTACAGGAGTTTCTGCCAAGCGGTAAATTAAACTTTTCAAGTTCAGTTGGGCTGCCTCGCAAAAGGGGCGGCACCCTTCCCTTTGCAAAAAGTAGGGTTAACAACTTAGCAGCTGTGCTATCCTGAAAGTATTTCCCTTCGATAGCTTAATTCGTTTCATGTTTATTAAGCCTCCTTTTTCATCTTCCTGACAAATGCCTGCTCTGGAGTTTCCAGAATCTCGAAGCGTAAGCTTCGATGCGGTCTTACCTCG
>DATDTY010000052.1 GCA_035290625.1 Candidatus Nanoarchaeia archaeon | reverse complement strand
CTAACACGGGCTATTTTCCTCGCTTGATAGGTTGTCCAGCCATCATTCTTGCGCCTTATGGTCTCCATAAGCTTCCCTCTGGTGAGTTTCATGCTCCAATGTAACTCACCGTAGGGAAATAGTTTCGGGATAAGACAGGTTTGGGCGGCAACTACATTTTCACCGAAGCCGGTTTGGGATCGGCAGGCACTTCCACCTTCCGGGGAGATTTTCGCGCAATGAGGTATTTGCTCTTGTCTTTTTCCATGTCGGTGAAGAGATCCGCAACCTCCCGGAGCCTTGAGGACGTGGTTCGGGCAAAGGAGATGACTTCTGCCTTGCAGCCAAGGGCTTTGGCATGCTCCACAAGGTCTTTGAAATCTCCGTCTCCGGATACCAGGACAACAACATCGAGCTTGGATGCAAGACGCATGATGTCCATGGCGATGCCAACATCCCAATCTCCCTTTTTTGCCCCTCCAAGGAATACCTGGAGGTCTTTTGATCTGAGCTCATAGCCAATGTGCTCCAGAGCCTCAAAAAACGGCTTTTCCTCTCCAATATCTGCCTTGATCACGTACGCAATTGCACGGATCAGCTGCCTTCCCTGCGTAGCTGTTTTCAGAATGCCTGCAAAGTTCACCTTTGAATCAAACAGCTGCCTTGCAGAATAATACATATTCTGCACATCTATAAAGACTCCTACCCGCTGGTTTTTATGCTGGTTTTTCATTTCATCACCTGAATTCCCATTTTGTCCGTATGATAGAGGCAGTATGATTTGTGGGCTGTATTTTGACACTGTCTCCTTGGCTGAGCCTGGCGATGGAGGGGTTGTTGTCTGCGGCCAGGCATGCCGATCCCCGATCAAGCCTGAAGGTGATACGAGCAGAATCCTGGACGACGACTGAGGGCTGGTCAGATGTCACATTATTGAATGCGATGCCCAACCCTTTGCCAAAGGACCATTTGGTGATGGATTTGAAGTAGGCTGCGGAGCCAAAGGGCGTAGCAACCACAATGCCGTCTCCGATCATATTTGGATACTGCTCTTTTCCATTGATGAAAACAGAAAAGCGGATCGCCTCATTCGGCTTTTCGTTTCTGAGGATGATGTCGTTGACTGCAAGCCAGGATTTCCCTTTCAGGGTTGCCCTGATTTTCTTATGGGAATCTATTGTGTAGTCTCCATCTTTGAGGAGCTTTACCATTTCGACAACATCTGCATTGGAACAGGTATTGCAGATGCTTTGATCACGATAGAGGAATTTTGGGATTCCGGGATATTTACGCTCTGCGTACAGGAATGTTCCGTCTCCGCCCAGTGAAATGATGATATCCGGCCTATTGGATTCCTTGATCCCGCCTGCCTGCAACGCTTTTTGGAATTTTTTCCTGGCTTGAGCGGACTTTGAGATAATCCTGACTTTCATCGCCTTTCCAGAGACTGGGGTATTATTTAAAGGTTACTTCAAATTTTCACCGGAGCCGATCGGTACGAAAAGAGAGGGCACAAAGAGTCAGCCAAACAGAACTTCCGGATAGAGGTATGAAGTATCTATTGCCAATCGGACAGTAATGTATGCTTGCCTGCGGCCATAGGTCTCTTGGCCTATCTTTATTCCTACCCCTACCCGAGTGATTTCATGGTCGATGGTGTCTTTTGGATTAAACAGCTGCGGATTTTTTCTGGTCAGTTCTGATAGGATTCCATCAACAGCCTGATCCACTGACTGCTCTGCAATAGAGGTCACCAGAACTGTTTGATGGCATGCTTCTCCAAGAAGATGGGGAGGGGCTTCAACTTCTTGGTTCATGGCTGCCATGTAATTACAGTGCAGCGCGGCCTGGTGGGAGATACTAGCGTCCTCCAATAACCCAAAAGACCGAAGCCTGTGTACCAAGGCATCGTGGCAGTGTCCGCTGTCCAGCCTACTGTCCATGCAGCCTCCTGTGATGCGCAATCTCTGCATCGATTTTCTTGAGAACAGCAGCAGCTAATTCAAAGGGATTCTTTCCGACAGCCGATGCTGAGTAGACCTTTCCATCAGCAAACAGATCGCCAGTGAGCTCAAACTTGCCGCCATGCTCGATATGGTGGATAGGCTTCAGCCTCAGGCTAATGCGGTCGAAATCCTTGAGCATTTTCTGGTATTTGGCTACATGGCTAGCGATGAGCTTTTTCAGAAGAGGAAAGTCTGCCTCAATGCCAAAGCCGGTGAGGAGGATCTTTTTTCCCAACTTGATTTCGGCGGGGGTTTCAGGCATCTGGAATTTTTCCAGAGGCAGGAAGTATATAAGTTTTATCTTTTTCTTCGCATGGCAGAGAGCATCATACTTTGTCATACAAATCAAAAGGCTTAAAAAGAGCAGGGGCATTTCGCTTTGCCATGCTTGAAGACAACAGGGTTGCCCTCTCAAGGGAAGTTTCAAGAGATCTCGAGGTCTATGCGCACCGATGGGGCCAGCCTTCGGAGGATGCGTTCGCGCATGCCTGCCGTGAGTATAGGCAATATCTTCTGGAGCAGACCAGCACATCAAATCCGCTCAAAGAGTTTCCGCTTATCGAACAGATGGCAGTTGCTTGTTTGAGGGATAGCAGAGAGGGGTTGCGAGAGCCTGTTGGCTACCATTGACGATGAAAGAAAGAGTTACCTTAACATTGGATGCAGAGCTTCTTGCAAAGATTGACAGCCAGGTTGATGGGCACACGATAAAAAACAGGAGCCACGCTGTGGAGCTGAGCCTGCTTCGGGGCATGGGCCAGCATGCGCCGCAGAAATTTGTCATATTGGCAGGAGGCAAAGGAACACGGCTCCGGCCAATCACCTACGAAATCCCCAAGGCGCTGATCCCGATCCAGGGCAGGACATTGACTGAGCATCTGTTTGACCTCTGCAAGAGGCACAACATCACCAACATTGTGATGGCTGTCGGCCATATGAAGGAGAAGATCAGGAATTACTTCAAGGACGGATCAAGTTTTGGGGTTTCCATTGAGTATGTAGAGGAAGAAGAGCCTTTAGGGACTGCCGGCCCGCTGCGGCTGGCCAAGGGCATGTTTGATTCCAGCTTCGTCGTTTCAAATGGAGACGAACTTAAGGATATCGACTTAGAAGAGATGTACCGGGCGCATAAGTCCAATAAGGCAGCTGCAACCATTGCATTAACAACTGTTGATAATCCAAGTGAGTACGGAGTTGCGAAACTCGACGGAAGCAGGATCCTGGAGTTTGTCGAGAAGCCTCCTAAGGACAAGGCGCCTTCAAACCTGATCAATTCCGGATTGTACATCCTGGAGCCTGAAGTGATTGACATCATCCCAAAAGGGTTTGCCATGTTTGAAAAAGATGTCTTCCCAAAGCTTGCCAAGAGAGGAAAACTGTTCGGCTACCCGTTCTCAGGCCAGTGGATGGATACAGGAAATATGAAGCGCTATGAAAAAGCATTAAAGGAGTGGAAGGGCATTGGACCGATCAAGTAGCACATCAAAGAGCAGCCGCAAACCGAATACGGGCATCTTTAGGGCATATGACATCAGAGGCGTCTATCCCTCTGAGATTTGCACAGATGACGCATACCTTATTGGCAAGGCGCTGGTTGCATTTGCCAAGGCGAAGACGGTTCTTGTGGGCAGGGATGCCCGGCTAAGCTCGCCTGCATTGCACGAGGCATTTGTCAGAGGAGTCACCGCATCGGGGGCAGATGTGCTGGATATTGGACTGGCAAGCACGGATATGTTCTATTTTGCAAGTTCGAAATACCCCTGCGATGTTGGGGCAATGATCACTGCCTCTCATAACCCCAAGCAGTACAACGGCATGAAATTTGTAAGGAAGAACGCTATCCCGATCCTTGACAAGGAGATCCAAGAATTGAGGAAGATCATCGAGGGATTTGCACCTTCCAAGACGAAACGTATCCAGAGTATCCAGAAGAAGGGAAACATCAGGGAACGGAAAGGGATTTTGAAGGAGTTTATTGACTTTACATTGTCAATTGAGCCTCTGAAAACCATAAAGAAGCTAAAGGTTGTGATGGATACTGCAAATGGCATGGGGGGGATGATTGTTCCGGAACTCTTCAAGAAAAGCCAGCTCGATATTGTGCCCATGTGCTGGGAGGTGGATGGAAGATTTCCTGACCATGAGCCGAATCCCCTCATAGCAAAGAACCGGAAGAAGTGGATTGCTAAGGTTAAGGAAGAGAAGGCGGATCTCGGCATTGCATGGGACGGAGATACAGACAGGGTTTTCTTCTGCGATGAGAAAGGGAGGTTTGTCCAGGGAGACGTAATCACAGGCTTGCTTGCGGAGATGAGCCTTAAGAAGTTTCCGAGATCAGCGATTGTGTACGATCTGCGCGCAAGCTGGTTTGTCAAGGATACAATCCTCAGGAATGGAGGAAAACCCGTCATGAATCGCGTTGGCCATTCATTTATCAAGGCACGGATGCGGAAGGAAAAGGCAAAGTTTGCCGGGGAGGTCACCGGACATTACTATTACGATTTGGGCAACTACTATGCAGAGGACTCGTATCTTGCTGCAATCCAGATTCTGAAACTTATGAGTTCAACTGGGAAAAAACTCTCAGAGCTGCTGGCTCCATTCTTCAATAATTATTTTGTGACCGGAGAGCTGAATTTTAAGAATATCGATAAAGCGAGGCTCTTTGCGAAAATAAAGAAGGCCTACCATGACGCCCGTATCCTTGAGCTTGACGGCATCACGATTGAATATAAAGATTGGTGGTTTAATCTCCGGGCATCAAACACCGAGCCGCTTGTAAGGCTGAATCTTGAGGCGAAGTCTCAGGCAAAGATGGTTTCTAAGAAGAAAGAAGTGAGCGCGATTATAGGGGGCATGGTATAGGCTCAGCAGAAAGTCGGCGTTGCCGCCTTTTTGCAAGATGTCAGGCAGGTGAGGTGTCAGGGCTTCCTCTTTTTCTTCTCGTTCATTGCCTGCTCAATAACCTTTCTCTGGCTGCCGAAGCCGAATTCCTTGCCAAGATAAAGGATCTTATAAGAAGTAAATACAAAGACAAGATACGTGAGGGAGACAAAGAAGTACTGCGGAAGGATCCATACTCCCTTCAGGTCAAAGAGGAATATCGATACATTCCAAACAGAAAACAGCATCAGGAAGATGACGCAGAGCAGGAAGTAGGTTGTGTATTCCCTCAGGGAGGAGCCTATCGACAGGGAGGATCGCGCACGCAAAGTCCAGAAGATTGCTGTGATGCCGAAGGTAATGGTTAACAGGGCTATGACGAGCTCGAAGTTGACAACGAAAAGCATCAGGGCAGTAAGGCCAGAGATGATGGCTATGATTGCGAACAGGATTTTGAGAATGTCGGGTATCATGCTGCGTGGTTGTTTGCCTCGTTTTGATTCTTGTTTTTTAATCTTTTTTGCCGTATTGGTTTACGATTGATTGATCACTGCGGTAATTATCTTTTTATCTTTTGATTGGTTCTTCGATGCGCCCAGGCTTCAAAAATCAATCCTCCTGTCGCAGAGCTGCTCGATCTCGTCAATCAGCTCTTTATTTGATTCCTTCTGGAGCGAGATGATGATGCCTTTGACGCCCCAGACGCGCATCTTGGTTGCGAGGAAATGGATGAATCTTGCGACAGTGCCTACTGCATTGTAGATCAAGAGCGTATTCAGGGAATCGAAGAATAAAAACTTTTCCTTTCCTGGAACTGCCCTTACAGCCTGGTCCATTGCGATTGAGATGTCTGAAAGGTTCTGGGGAGAGCCGATAAAGAGGCAGCTTTCAGTCTTTTCTGTCTTTCCGCCTGCTGTCTCAGTCACTGCATCGATAAAGATGATCATCCGGGTGTCAATGCGATCTGCCTCAAACTCGGTTTTTAGATTGGCGTATGGCTTGTTGAGGGTGACATAAACCCCCGGAATTGCGTTTGTTTCTGTCAATTCCTTGATGATCTGCATGTTGGTCTGCTGATATTTCGGAGCAGCAACAATAGCAAGGGCAATATACTGCTTAAGCTCCTTCAGGGCATTGTGGAACTTGTCTCTTACCTCATGAGGGTCGAATTCAGGCATGAGGAGTTCAGGGGAAATAGATTATATAAGCGTTGTGTATCCTTGGAGTTTGTGTTATCCCGAAACTATTTCCCTACGGTGAGTTTCTTCCATGCATGAAACTCACAAGGGAAGCTCGTGGAAACGATCCGAAGGAAAAACGAGGGCTGGACAATGTATCAGGCGAGAAAGATTGCGCATCTCAGCATCAGCCGTGTCAAATAGGCGAGAGTTATTATCAGGGAAAGATTTCTTTGACGACTGGGCAGCCCTAAGCTCGTGGGATGGAAGCGCAGCAGGATAATAGCAACAACATAAGGACTGGTGCATGCGATTTGAAGTATGCGCTGCAAAAAAACCGGCATTTTTGGAATTAATGTGATACAAAGTTTGTATAAATTTATACATAAATAAGATATTATTATACATACTACTTATTAAACACACAAAAATAGGTGTCTGTTCAGAGTTCTGAAATTCCAAAAAGTTTATTTACTCTTGTTTTTTCAGGAATAGAGGGGGGAATTTGATGGATAAATTTACGAAAAAACAACCAATCAACACTCTTAAAAAAGGAGACATTGTGATGGATATTTTTGTTGTTAAGATCAAGAAGGGCGTCTCACCTTATAGTAAAGGGTATTCATTCACCCTTATCCTCTCAGATTCAAGCGGCAAGAGCCTTGAGTATAAGTATTGGGGAGGCCTTGATGAGGCCAAGGTAACTGCGCTTTTTGATTCGATCAGGTCTGATTCCGTTGTGCTTGTGCAAGGAAGATTTTCATTTTATAATGATAAGCCGCAGATTGTAGCAAATGAGCAGGATATGATAAGAGTTCTGAATAGGGACGAATACGAGACTGATTTTATTAAGCAGGGGAAGAAGGATCCAGATGGGATGTATGCGGATTTGATGGCGATCATACAAAATATTGAAGAGCCGGTTTACAAGCAACTTCTTGTTTCAGTCTTCTCTGATAAAAGTATCGAGAATAAAATCAAGAAACATCCTGCAGCAATAGAAATACATCATAATTGGGTCGCAGGGCTCCTGCAGCATATGCTTGAGATTGTTGAGTATTGCAAGACCAGCTTAAAACTTTTTCCGGACCTCAATCCGGATCTGCTGATAACTGGAGCTTTGCTGCATGATATCGGTAAACTGGAGGAGTTAGAAGTAACGTCTCGCATAAGGGGGACTCAGAAAGGGCAATTGATCGGGCATCTTCCCTTGGGGATTGTATTTATATCCAGGAAGCTGGATGAGATCAATGGATCAGAGATTTTAAAAAACAAACTTCTTCATATGATTGTGAGCCATCATGGCAAAGTGGAGTTCGGCTCTCCAAAAGAGCCAATGTTTCCAGAAGCTTTAGCATTGTATTACGCGGATGAGTTAAGTTCAAAACTTACAGAGATGACAGAGTACATCAAAGAACACAAAGATTCAACAGAAGATGATTTTATGTATCACTATAAAAAAGGGATTAATGTTCTTTTGAGGTAGAGGAGACGAAGTTAAGACCCAGATTATTTAGTTCTCTGATATCTGAAGAAGGCTCCTGTAAACGCGTGGGTTGACAAGCAGTGGTTTTCCATCAGCGAATTTTCAATAGTTCCTGTTCAACGCTCCCTTGTTTTTGGCGGCTCTGGGATGGGTTCGCTTAGTATGCGGTCTTAGAAACTATAGCCTAAGTATGATACAAAAATAGTATAAATCTACATACATTGTATTTTAATCATTATTAGATAGTATACTGATAATACGTAATCTGTATTCCAATAGTTACACAAAGAGGGTTATTTATAGTTGATAGATAGTAAGGATTATACAAAATTAGTAAAAAAAACAAAATCTTTATATATCGATATACATAAAAGTAGATTAGTTGCATGAATAGTAGCCTTGAGCAAAAAAGAGGGAGGATTAGTGATAGTCCCAAGACTGCGGAGAGTGATTTTCTCGTCAAACTTTTGGGGGAGATTGCTCAAAGACTAAAAAGTGAATATGGATATGTTAACGAACAGCTCGTCAGAGTCTATGGAGAAGAAGGACTCACCGAAGTGTTGATTCCGGTCTCAATATTTTCTGTTGGTTTATGCCCATCTGAAGCGCTAACCAAGTATCTCAAGGAAGAGAAACAGCTTACATACCATGAAATAGCAGTGCTCATCCATAGGAACGAGAGGGGGGTATGGGCAAATTATCAGAGGGCAGTAAAAAAAAGAGCTTCTCGATTAGAGATTAGCGAGACCGATTCTGTGGCCGTTTCTGTATTTCAGAATGATGGGCTTAGCATTCTGGAATGCCTTGTTTCCTATCTGAAGGATGTTAGACATTTGAAAAATTCAAAGATTGCCAAATTACTGAATAAGAATCCGAGTAATATTTGGATTGTATACAAGAGAGCGAAGCAAAAGGAGGCGAAACAATGAGAAAGAAGTCGAAAAAAGGAAAAAAATCTGGCAGCGAAAATAAAAAGATTATCTTTGTGTGCCTGGCAGTAATGTCAGCATTCCTTTTTGTGATATTTTTAACCCCGCAGGAGATAAGCAGAGGTGGCGATTCGGTATCAGGTTTTGCTGCAGTCGATACGGATGCGGAAGCTAAAACAAACAGGGGGCTGGGGCTAGGAGAGAAAATGATTCTTGGAGACCTTGAACTAAGCGTCACCGGCGCGGATGAGGAAACCTACTCTATTAAGGTGCCAAAAAGGATTGATACAGGATCTGATTATATCCTTAAGTACGAGCCTGTAACAAAAACCTTCGAAAAGGTATATGTTAGTGCCTTCAATCCGACTGCTGCAGATATTGTCTTTAACTCCATAAAACTGTTGGATGATATAGGTGAGGAGTACGGAATTGACTCAAATCCCTCTGATGCTGATCTGGTAGAGTTTGGCAGGGACCCCATTGTTTCTCCAAGCACTTTGAGGAAAGGCTATCTGATCTTCTTGGACGTTTCTAAGGATGCCAGAACATTGCAGTTGGTTTTTGAGTTAGAATCAGGTGAGGAGGGTGTGTTTGAATTTGAGAGATAAAGAAAAAACAAAAGGAGGTAAAAATGGAAAAAATAGGGTATAAGGGAAGTAAGGGGCGAGAAATAGTTTTCACTGCCCTAGTCTTGGGTCTGGCCTTGCTTTTGAGTGCTTGCGCGACCCAAGAAATTGAAACAGAAAGTCAAGCAGTAGCAGAAATTGAAGGGCCTGCTGCCTCTGTGATTCACCAGGCTGTAATTGGTGAAAAGGCTAATCTCGGAGGCTTGGAGATACTGGTAAGCGAGCCGGAAGAGGGTAGATATTCCTTAAAGATGGTCAAGACTACGGACACAGGGGAGTCTTTTGTTAGAAGTTTGGAGACGGTTGAGAAGACATACGAGAAGATATATGTTGAGGTGCTGAATCCGACAGCCCAAGATATCGTCTTTGATTCCGTAAAACTGCGGGATGACCTGGGTAAGGAGTACGGCGTAGAGCCAAATCCTGACCCGAGCGTTGAGCTTCAAGAATTTGGCAGGGACAAAATTGTTTCTCCAAGCACCTTGAGGAAGGGCTATCTCTTCTTTTTGGATGTCGCGGAAGGCGCCAAAACACTGGAGCTGGTTTTTGAGCTTGAATCTGGTGAGAGGAGCGTATTCAAGCTAAGGAGGTGACCAAAAATCCAGAAGTTCATTCCAGCATTTTACGATGCTGGTTTGATTTTTGGATAAGAAAAAGAGGGCATCATGGTGGGTGAGCTTATGAAAACAAAAAAAGGAAAGTTGGGCAGGACAGGCATACTAGTTGTGATGGGCAGCTTAGCCGCTATCTTCCTTATCAGTTTCTTGCTGATCAAGATAAAAGGAATTACCGGCGCGGCTGTTCTGGAGACCGAGCAAATAGAGAGGGATAGATTGCAGATAGCTGCGGGGGATCTTGAAGAAGCAGCGTATAGGTATTATGACCTCAACTCTGACGACTGGGTGAACAGGAGCTATTATAGAATATGGGTTGATGTGTACAATCCTGGCCAGGAAGTGCAGACTCTCAGCTCAATCAGGCTCGTTGATGGATCTGGAAACCAGTATGATCCTTATGCATCGATAGCATACCAAATCTCTCAAGATGAGAAGGTGTTTGGCAGTTCTTTGAAGATTTCCCCCCATGAGAGGCGGGAGGGGTATGTAACTTTTCCTGTATTGGAGACCAAGGATGTGAAACTTGTTTTTGCGATGGGGGGGAACGTGAATATATTCAATCTTGGGTAGGCACATGGAAACAAAAACACGCTCATTGAGGACGTTATTATTGCTGGCATTTGGACTTAGTGGTATGACTGCCTTGATGTACGAAGTTGTTTGGACAAGGCCGCTGCAGTTAATCTTTGGGTCAACGATCTATGCAGTGTCTGCAATGCTGACCACGTTGTTGTTTGGCTTTGCTCTTGGCGCGTATATCTTCCGGAATTTAGCAGACAGAGCCGAAAGGCCTGCGATGATATTTGCCGCATTGGAGTTGGGTATCGGCCTGTATGGGTTCATTATACTGTCATTGTTTGAAATATTGCCATCGATATATTTGGGCTTACTTGAGGTTCCAGGATTCCAATTTGTGCAGTTTATACTCTCTTTTGGTGTTCTGATCATCCCTGCTACGCTGTTTGGCGGGACATGGCCTATGGTTAACGCCGCTTACTCAAGCTTGGAAAAGCTGGGGAAAGATACGGGAATGCTTTACTCGTGGAACTCGGCTGGCGCAGCATGCGGCAGTATCGCTGCAGGGTTTATTTTGATTCCTGTTTTTGGCATTGCTAAAACATCGATAATTGCTGCTTTTTTGAATGTGTTGATAGCATTGCTTGTTTTTGTATTCATACGGAGGAGAAATGAAAATCGATAAGCCTCGTGTGGCGCTATTTGGGATTGTGGGAGTGATTGTATTGCTGGGGATAGTTTACGTATGGGAAAACGCAAATGCGCCCATAACATGTGAAGAGTTCCAGGACAATCTAATATGGAGCAGCGGTATGAGCAATGCGCAAGATTCAATTTCGTATTACACATGGAAGGCAGGAGATGGGTGCTTAGGGTCTCACTGTTTCGTGCAAAGGATACGTGTGTATGTTAGAGAAAGATATTATGGCGATGAAGAGCTTGGAAGGAGTTATGTCCAGATTTCAAATGCAGAGGAGGCCAATTGTAATGATCCTTCAAAGGCTGTCTATTCAAGATATGCGAGTTATAAGGAGGCAGGATACGAAGAGAATCTGCCTGATCGGTGGGAGTGGGATTGCGGCGAAGGCCAAGAAAAGAATCTTTGTTCCCTGGATCGATCCGAAGGGTACTATGATACTGATTGTTTTTCTGTAAAGGTTGGAGCGGATAAGTCTGCTTTGATTGACGTGACGAAGATAGATTATACGTGGTGCTGGGCTGAGAACAAGGGGTATGGGAAAGGCGAGAGCGTCGGCAATACCGATGCTGCCTCATCTTGGAGTTATGCGGTATTACTGTTCTTATTTGCAATTTTGATCTTTACGTATGCAAGGTGGAAACATGAATCTTAAGAGAATAATCTTAACTGCATTTGCGGCATCTGGGATAGCTGCATTGATGTATGAAGTTGTCTGGATACGGCCCTTGCAGTTTGTTCTTGGTTCAACTACATACACGGTAAGCATCATTCTTGCCGCATTTATGGCTGGCCTCGCATTGGGTTCGTTCATCATCAGTAGATACACAGACAGGATTAAGAATTTGCCAGCAACCTATGCTTTGTTAGAATTAGGCATTGGAGCGTATGGGGTTTTGCTTCTCACGATCTTTAACAAATTGCCTGATGTTCATAGAGTTGTTTACCCTTTAAATCAGAACTTCTATGTATTTGAGTTTGCTCAGTTCGTAATCACCTTTCTGGTTTTGCTTATACCAACAACCTTAATGGGAGCAACATTCCCGGTGATTGCAAGATTCTATACAACATATACAACAGGAAAATATACGACAGATACAACAGGAAAAATAGGCAAGGGAATTGGTGAAGTTTATTCTGCAAATAATATTGGAGCGATTATAGGGAGTTTTGCAGCAGGATTCGTGTTAATCCCTTTGCTTGGAATTAAAATGAGTATGCTGGTTGCTGCTGCCCTAAATATTGGCATTGGGTGTTTGGTTCTTTATCATACGTCAATACATCTTGCAAAAAAAATAGTACCTTTGGCCATCCTGTTCTTTGCAGTTTTTGCTTTTGTTGGTGAGTACAATATTAAAGAGATGTATTCTGGCGGGTTTTATCGCTCAGGATATCCAAAGGAGTATATGGAGAGCGCTGAATTTCTGTATTATAATGAAGGATTGCATGCAACGTTGTCGGTAATAAGAGAACAGGAAGGAGGGACAGTCTTGCTCTTCAATGGAAAGGGGCAAGGAAGCAGCATCATAACTGACCTGCGGGTTAATTTCTTACTGAGTTACCTGCCATTGCTGCTTAAACCAGAGAGTAAAGAGGCTTTAGTAGTTGGCTTGGGAACAGGAACAACGTCTGGTCAACTCGCGCAATTCCTGGCTACGACAACAGTAGAAATAGAGCCTGCGGTTGTTAATGTTATACCGTATTTCTCCTTTATGAACGAGAATGTACTGAGAAATCCGAACCATAAGCTTGTTATTGCTGATGGAAGGAATTATTTGCTGCGGAGCACAGAGAAGTATGATGTCATTGTTCCGGAACCATCTGATCCATGGCAGTCGTTTTCAAGCTCATTGTATTCAAAGGAATTTTTCGAACTCTCCCAAGATCACTTACGCCAAAATGGGCTGTATGCGCAATGGGTGCCATTATATGAACTGGATATTAATACGTTCAAGTCTTTTTACAGAACCTTCAATTCTGTATTTCCATATATTGCGGCATTTGCAAGCATCAAGGAAGACGAGGAATTGCCGGTAAAGTATGTTACGCCTGAGATAATCCTCATAGGCTCTCATCAGCCTATAAAGATTGATGAGGAGGGCATCAAAAAGAATTTCGAGGCGCTGCCGTCTTCTGCAAAACAATACCTTGGGCCTATTGGCCTTCGTTCTTCTGATAATGTGCTGCATTTACTCCTTTTTACAGAAGAGCAAATGAAAGGGTATGCAGATGATGCTCCCTTGGTAACAGATGACAACCCGCTCTTAGAGTTTTCAACTGCAAAAAGGGTCCTCTACCAGGATCCAAAAGAGGTACTTTCGGATATAGAAAGATTTTTGGAAAAAAGCAATGGAAAAAGATAACTCAAACATATCAAAAAAGAAGAAATCCGCTCGTGTATGGATAGAAGTTGCTGTTGTTCTGCTGTGCATAGGTCTTGCAGTAGCAGTGCTCTCTGAGAAAACAGCTGCCCAAAGCGCGGAGCAATGCGGGTTGTTTGTGGATAGTGTTGCTTTCTTTGGAGGAGGGAGCAAAGCTGCTAATGTGCAAAGGGACGCGGTATGGACTGTGGGAACAAACTGTACAGAAGCATCAGGCGAGACTGTGATAGATTGCTACATAAAAAATATCACAGCATACACAAGAATGCTGGATATTGGGGCAACAGGAGGTGGCACTATCCTTGGATATGCGCAAATGTCCAATACGAGCCAGAAAGACTGTGTCAATGCATCAAATGCCGCATATACGCGATATATTGCATATAAGAATTTCCCAAAAGGGCAGGCAGCTACATACTATGATGATTGCGGTCTTGATTCTGGCGGACCTAATACATGCAGCCTGTCGATTGGGAACGGGTATACAGATGAGGATTGTTACTCGGTACGAGCCTATGGCGAAAAATTTGCGCTGCTTGATGTATTTAATCTCAACTACACATGGTGCTATACTGAAGTATTACCAAAAGTGGAAAATCAGTCAGTAGGAACTTCAGTTAATGCTTCAAATACAACGGCACAGGGAGGCTGGGGAGATACGTTTAATTTTACTTTGTTTGCGCGGGATCCAAACAGTGATAATCTTAATGTAACAGCGTATTATAATGAGACACCAAGCTTGACTGGGGCTACGAGGCTTAGTGAATCGCCTTGCCCGAAATGCCAGAATTTTACTTCTACTTCAATACTGTTTAAAGGATTCACATGCGGCGATATAGGCAAGAGGTATTATATGTTCAATGCAACGGATAATGATACTGTTAATGGACCGTTTACCAGGCTCGTAGATCCTGACTTAACGCACTTTTTTACAGTATTAAAGGATAAGATTTCATTTTCCCACGTTGCTGGAAATGCCAGTGTTACGAATCGAGGCGCAACCTCTGGAGATACATTCGTAACGCTTACTCTCTATGGGAATGATACGACGAATAATTCTGCAATTCTCAGGAACACGACTATTACACTGAAGGTGACGAATGATAATTCCACCTATAACACGATTGGCACGAATACATCCCATGATGCAGGGAATATCAGTTTTTCATTCGGAGCAACATGCAGCCCGACAAAATACGAGGTTGGTTTGCAGAAATGGAAGTTTACAACTGACGGGTCTACGCAGGAATACCCTGATCAGGATTGTTATGATTCCGCAGAGAGCATCGAATTTTATGTTAATGTAACTGATGATTTTAATGCCTCTTTGGATAGTCATACTAATGGCACAGAGATTGATACGGACGCTAATCCAACAGTAACGTTCTCAGGATCTGTTGTTGATAGCTGCGGGTATGTAACAGGAGCAAATATGAGTTTTGATATTTATGGTCCAAGCGGGTTTCACTTTTTATGCAATGAGTCATCTAATGATGTTACTACAGGGATTTGGAGCCAGGATAGCGATTCCTACGATTGTTTATGGAATACGTCTAATAAGGTTGCTGGATTCTATAATGCCACTTTTTTGGGGTCGAAACCAGATTACGATGCTAATGCTTCAGATGTGATCACCTTCAAACTCACAGGAGCGCCCAAATTAAACAATCCAGAGGTAACTCCTAACAATGGGCCATGGGGCGCGCAACAGAAGTTTAACGTTACTGCGTCAGCCGGAGATGATGATAGAACGCTGTTTGTAAAAGCATGGATTAGCAACGATGCTCCCACGTATACGGTGTATACCCAGATTGGATCTGAGCTTAATTGCACCGGCCAAGGCTGCGGAGAAATGAATTTTACATACAACTTCTCGGGATGCAGTGATAAAGAGACTTGGAAATTCAAGTTCAACAGCACAAGCACGGGAGGCAATGCTGAAAGCAGTAGCACGTTCACTACATTGGTGCAGGACAACGTTGAACTTGAGTTAATGGCGGGCAGCGGAAGCAGTATGAACGAGACTGACGGGGCCGTTCTTGCAGTGCGTGTGAGGGACAGTATAAGGAATGTCTATGATTTAACGCCTGAGAACGCAACTGTTTATTTTAATGTGAGCGGCAGGGTAGATCAATTGGCCGGGTCTAATGAGACGAATGATGTTGGAAATGCAAGCTTCAATTTTAGAGACGATTCGTGCTTATGGAGCCCAGGACCCCAGCAATGGAAAGCATTCACTTCAGGAGATGAGTGCTACGCTAATAACGAGACTCCTACGACATACAGTATAAACATAAATACTCCTTGCGCCGCGACCCTTGATATCTCCCAGTTTAAGACTCCTAACTTCGGATTTCAGAATAAATCGTTTGGATTGAATCTTACAGTCACGTCTTCTTTAGACGAATCGAATGATACATTAGCAAAAATTCGAAATCTTCCAGATGGCTGGAAGCCTTCACCGAATGAGACGATAAACCTTACGTATATCGGCAGCGGATTGACTAAAGATGGGAGCTATGGCTTATTGCCAAACAGCTCTGGCGCGTTTACCATCAATATATCAGTAAATAACTCCCAAGGGTTAAATGAATCAGATACATTTAGCATTACCATCTACAAATGGCAGGTATCTTCCACTCCAGAGCAAGCGCTTTTGTATGATACTTCCGGTTTTTTGAATTGCAGCGACAATATTTGCAATGTTACAGAGCATGTTTCTTCAATTGATGCCACTCCCGGGAGTTCTTTGGACAGCAACGTATCAGAAGCGCAGTTAACCCAAGGACAATCTCCGCGGGAATATGTCGTTGCGCGATGGGGTTGCGAAGCTGGGGATTATGAGTACAGCAATTTAACAATTAATGCAGAAGGCGTGAGCGCCACATCGAATGTAAGGATCTCTAGTTTTAATGGGTCAGATTATGAGCCAGTGTACAGGAAAGACATTGATGATAATGCTGAAAGGATAGGTGTGGGGATATTAAGCGGGCAGATGGTTCCTGAAGGGGGATTTTGCAAGATTAAGATAGAGAATATTGGTTCAAATGACTTAATGGTTGATTACCTAAGTCTAGAAATGTATTATACTGCAGGAGCAAGGATTAAGGATATCATACCAAATGTGAATGGGATTGCTACAACAGGGATAGAGCCAAATGATGGATTCCTTAATGTTACAATCCAAGTGGAGAATGCGTTGGCCGCAAACTATACCTTTACCCTTGAATTAAATATAACAAACTCCTCAGGAGGCATGGTTAACTCATCCAGAGTCCCTGATTTAAATATTACTGGCTACACATCATTGGAGTATAATTTCACGAATATAAACACCAGTGCTTGGAGTATAGGGAATTACAGATTGGAGGCGTATGTTACAGGCGGGTTGACAACCCAGAAGAGGGAGGATTTTGTATTTATGCCCGTCGAGATAGCCAATATCAAAGCTTCTCGGTATAGGTGTAATGGGACAAATGAGTATTTTAATGTTACCATATACCACCCATTCACAGATAAGATTAGCTATAATATCAGCCTTGGGGTTCCCACAAATTGGAGCTTTACGCCTGCGTTCCGAGTTATCAATCGATCAACAGCTGGTAATTTCACTGTTCAGTTTAATGTAACCTCTTCACAAGGCACAGAGGTGGCAGGCATTAATGCCACGGCTAATTACACTTTCCTTGGTTCTGGGAGGAACAAAAGCAATCTCGTAGGCATTGAAACTTCGCAAAGTATCCCTATCCTTGAAGTGTTTAGGGAAGTGCCTACTGAGGCAGGGAATAACCTGCAGTTTAATTCTAGGCTGTTGGTACGCAACAAAGGATGCGCCCTTGCAGAAGATATCTCCTTTGTAGAGAAGGTAGCGTCTGGATGGACTGCCTATGGGCAAACACTGGATGGAACTTCAACAGGTACTACGGATATCCCTAAAGGAGAGATTCGGTTAGGAACAAGCCAGTTTGGGACAATAGCTGCAGGAGAGTACAAAACAATTCAGTATAACATCTTGTCTCATTCAAGTCAAGCCCAGCGGGGAACGATTAGATATAATTTAACGTGGGGGGCTAGGAATATATCGGAAGACAGAGAGTACGAAATAACGACCATAAATTATACAGGCGAGAAGCATTTAAGTTTTGATCTTGTGTCAGTCGGGCAGAGCACAGCTAGAAAAAGATCCGCTGATCCATCTGACAATCAGACATATAATTTCACTATAACAAACATAGGAGATGCTGCAATAATAGCAAATGCATGGAATGCGTCTCTTCTTATTCCTGGAGCATGCAACGCCACCAACTATACAGGAACTTTTGATCCAAGCACACGGAAGATAACATGGCAATTAGGCGCCTTGGCGAAAGAGGCTGTAACAAATTTTGAGTTTGTTATGAATTGCACTGAAGAAACACGATACTTACTATATGCTGAAGGGTTCAATGATACACGTGCAACACAGATATATAGAAACACAACCGCTATAAACTGTTCAGGTGCTAGCTGTTTCGATGAAAAGAGTTTTACTTTTTCAGACCCGAATCAAGACTATCAAAGGATTTCGAGTATAGATTTCTATATAAACCATAGCTGGAATGGCTTTAATCTTACGATTGCAAGATCGTCTTTAAACATTACGGATGATTCTGGAAGAGATAAGCTTGTGTGGCAGGCTTTTTCTTTTAATAACAATAAAAGTCAAAAATGGATCAATTATAGCCTAACGGAAGAAGAGCAACAGCAATTTAAGACGACATCACGCAATATCGGTGTGCGGTCTTTCACAGATGCAGCTTCGGAGGAAGCAGGAACAGTCCGCCTGGAGAATATAAGCTATTTGTGGAATCATGGCAGATTGTTTGGAGACACACAGCCTCTTATGGTCAATATTAAAACGTTTGTCTTTGTGCCAGATGCCCCAACCTTGGAAGCCCCCCCAAATGCCTCAACACAAGCGAGCGAGAACGTAGTTATCTCTTGGTTGGCGGTGAGCGGGGCAACGAGCTATTTTGTCTTTGGAGATGCAGTAGATGGGACCACGTTGTTATCAGAAACTACAGTTACAAATTATCTCTGGAGTGGTTTAAGTGCAGGTACATATTATTGGAAAGTAATAGCATCTACTGGAACACAAAATTCAACGTCATCGCAAATGTGGCAATTTACTGTAAATACATGCGCCCCGGGGGGCGGGGCTGCCGCTGATTACCCGATGAGCTTTGATAATTATACCCAGAGGATAACGGTCTGGGGTTCAAATGGGTCAGATGGGAAGACGCAAATGGGAGCGAATGCTTCAGATCCGATAACGTTCAAAGATATATTTGATTTTGGAA